>JAJKIB010000392.1 GCA_021154745.1 Mycobacterium sp. | reverse complement strand
GCGACGACGAAGATCCCGGCGTTGCTCAGCGGCTGCATCCACCGCTCCATGAACGACTGGCTCAACGTGAACGTCAGCACCGTCAAGATCAAAAATATTGCGACTGCGCCGATTTCGAGTGTGCGCCCCGCCGTTCCCCTCACCCGCCCGATCGCGAACGACAGCACGGCGACCGCCAGCGCGACCAACACCGCCGTCGTGAACGGAACGTTGCCGACAAGCACCCAATAGACGATCCACGGCGCGAAGCCCAACAGAATGCCCACGAAACGTCAGTCTAGGTTGTCAGTCAACGCCGGAACTGTAAACCTCTTGCACCGACGATATCCGCAGCTAGTTTGAACGGATGGCGCAGCGCCGCACGGTGTCATCGGGCTCGGAGTACGAATCGGTCGTCGGCTATTCGCGTGCCGTCCGCACCGGGCCGCACATCGCAGTGGCGGGCACCACCGGAGAGGGGGACGGTATCGCCACGCAAACACGGGAAGCCTTGCGCCGCATCGAAATTGCGCTACAACAGGCCGGTGGGTCGCTGTCCGATGTGGTGAGGACCCGCATCTACGTCACCGACATCTCGCTGTGGCAGGAGGTCGGCGCGGTGCACGTTGAAGTGTTCGGCGAGATCCGTCCGGTGGCCACCATGGTCGAGGTGTCCGCGCTCATCTCACCGGACCTGCTGGTCGAGATCGAGGTCGACGCGTACGTCGACGCCTAATCGGTGAGCGCAGCGAACCGGCCGTCCATATCCGGCAAATACGGCGTGACGTTTATCACAGCCGCCACGGGCAACGCTCCATACAGATGCGGGAACACCATCGCATCGGGATCGGTGGCGACACCAGGTTCCCACCGGATGGGAGAGGTCAGGTGTGTCGCGTCGATGTGCAGCAGCACCAGATCGGTGCGGCCGGCGTAGAGCCGGTTGGCCGGCAGATGCACCTGCTCAGGCGTCGACAGGTGCACGAAGCCATTCGCATCCAGCGATTCGGGGCGATGTTCGCCGCTTTCCTGCGCGGCGCGCCAGTCCGTGCCACTGCAGAGGTGGACCAGAAAGCTCGGCGACGGGTTCATATCGCCAGCCTGCACTGCTCGCAACTCGGCGCCAGCGTGAGACACGACACACCCGTAAACCCCCGGGGAACAAGGCTGGAACCGAAAACGTCTGAGACAGTGGAAGTACCCGAAGCATTACGGAGGTGGCCATGAACGCAACGCTCACCAGTCCCGAACTGACCAAGGCTGATCGCTGCGATCGTTGTGGTGCCGCCGCGCGCGTACGGGCGAAGTTGCCGTCGGGTGCAGAGTTGCTGTTCTGCCAGCACCACGCAAACGAGCACGAAGCCAAGCTCGTCGAACTGGCCGCGGTCATCGAAATCAGCCCACTGGAGCTGTAGCAGCGAATCAAGGCATGCTGGACTGTTGACGTCTTCCCGGGTTATTTCTGACCGGGATTCCACCAGTTGGGCGGCTGTCTCGGTGCTCGTATGAGCATCGCCGCAGGCCGTAGTGTGGTGGATTTTTGTGCCGACCGGCTCTGTCGCCTCGCTGCCTTGGCCTTGCGTCGGGCTTCGATGCGCGCCATTGACCTCCGCGACGGTGACGGATGTCTGCGGCCTCGCCGGTTGGGGGATGTTGTGGCTGGACTTCGGCACCCGTCGATGTCCTGACGGTGGAGCCAGCCTTCATTGGCTGCCTCCAGGTCCAGCCGGCCGAGACCGTCGACGCCCTTGTGAACATGCAATCCTAGGTGGCGCGGCTAGCAAGTTCCGCTTGGCTTGTAATCGCGCCCGCCATGACCGCCCGGCAATACCCAGCCACCGACCAGAATCGGCTAACCCGACTAAAATTCGAGGCTTGCACCCACGAGAACCTCGGCCATGAATGATCAGCCGGCGCCGCTGAAGCCGTCGCGTCACCACATTTGGCACCTCGCGCGGCGGACGTTGTCGAAAAGCTGGGACGACTCAATCTTCTCGGAGTCCGCGCAGGCGGCGTTCTGGTGCGCGCTGTCGCTGCCGCCCCTGCTACTGGGAATGCTTGGCAGTCTGGCCTATATCGGGCCGCTGTTCGGTCCTGACACCCTGCCGACGATCCAGGAGCAATTGATCAGCACGGCCGGCCGGTTCTTCTCCCACAATGTCGTCAACGAGATCATCGCGCCGACCGTGCGGGACATCGTCAAGGGCGCCCGCGGCGAGGTGGTGTCGGTGGGATTCGTGATTTCGCTGTGGGCGGGCTCGTCGGCCATCTCGGCGTTCGTCGACTCGATCACCGAAGCGCATGACCAGACACCGCTGCGACACCCGGTGCGCCAACGTTTCTATGCGCTGGGCCTGTATGTGGTGATGCTCGTCGGGGCGATCCTGATCGCACCGTTCCTCGCGCTGGGGCCGCGCAAAATTGCCGAGTATCTTCCGGACAGCTGGGACAAAGTGCTGGCCTACGGCTACTACCCGGTACTGTTCCTGGGCCTGATCGTGGCGATGAACATCCTCTACCGGGTATCGCTGCCCAAGCCGCTGCCGTCGCACCGGCTTCTCATCGGCTCGGTGCTGGCGACCGTGGTCTTCCTGATCACCACGTTCGGGCTGCGGGTGTATCTGACGTGGATCACCAGCACCGGCTATACCTACGGCGCCCTCTCGACGCCGATCGCGTTCTTGTTGTTGGCCTTCTTTCTCGGCTTCGCGATCATGCTGGGCGCAGAGCTGAACGCGGCGATTCAAGAGGAGTGGCCTGCGCCGGTCACCCATGCGAAGCGGTTCCGGTGGTGGCTGAAGGAAAAGGCCGAGTCACTCAACGGAACAGGCTCGATTGCCGCGCAGCCGGCGGCCACCACCGCCGACGGAGACGCTACGTCTTGAGCTTCTCGTAGATCCGCTTGCACTCGGGGCACACCGGCGAGCCGGGCTTGGCGGCCTTTGTCACCGGAAACACCTCGCCGCACAGCGCGACGACGTGCGTACCCATGACAGCGCTCTCGGCGATCTTGTCCTTCTTGACGTAGTGGAAGTACTTCGGGATGTCGCTGTCGGTCCCGTCGTCGACGCGTTCGTCGGTATCGGTGCGCTCGATCGTCTGGGTTCGCATGTGACCCATTTTGCCCGGAAGAAATCCGACACGTACAGCGGATGACGAGTGTGGAACAGTGGAGCTATGAAACACGGCCAAGAGCTGAGTTTCGACGACGACGGCAGGCCCGTCCTCATCACCCGCGCCGCGGCCTCCTTCGAGGAACAGCATCGTGCCCGCGTGCGCAAGTATCTGACACTGATGTTCTGGCGCATCCCCGCGCTGATTCTCGCCGCGGTGGCGTATGGCATCTGGGAGAACGGGCTGATTTCGCTCGCGATCATTCTCGTATCGGTGCCGCTGCCGTGGATGGCGGTGCTGATCGCCAACGACCGTCCACCGCGTCGGGCCGAGGAACCGCGGCGCTACGACTCGCGCCGCCGGATACCGCTGTTTCCGACGGCCGAGCGGCCCGCGCTGGGACGCGGCGCACACCCGACGCCGCAACCGGACGGCAGCGATCCACCGCGAGATGTTCCCAGCTGAGGAAGTTCTGTCCCTATTCTCAGCACATTCTCAGGTCAACTGCGGATAACCGCAGATCAGAAGGTGTGAACCGGCCGACGGGCGGGAACTCTTAGCGCCGAATGGGCGTTGTAGCTCATGACAGTTCGACCCGATCAGGAGGCCGTCATGGCAAATGCCACCACCACCCGCGTCGACTCCGACCTGGACGCCCAAAGTCCGGCCGCTGACCTCGTGCGCGTGTACTTGAACGGCATTGGCAAAACGGCCTTGCTCAATGCCGCCGACGAGGTCGAACTCGCAAAGCGTATTGAGGCAGGGCTTTACGCACAGCATCTGCTGGAGACGCGGAAGCGATTGGGCGACAACCGCAAACGTGATCTCGCTGCGGTGGTTCGCGACGGCGAGGCGGCGCGTCGCCATCTGTTGGAGGCCAACCTTCGACTGGTCGTGTCGCTGGCGAAGCGCTACACCGGTCGGGGCATGCCGTTGCTGGACCTGATCCAGGAGGGCAACCTGGGTCTGATCCGTGCGATGGAGAAGTTCGACTACAGCAAGGGATTCAAGTTCTCGACGTACGCCACGTGGTGGATCCGTCAGGCGATCACCCGCGGCATGGCCGACCAGAGCCGCACCATCCGGCTGCCCGTGCATCTGGTGGAGCAGGTCAACAAGCTGGCCCGGATCAAGCGCGAGATGCACCAGAACCTGGGCCGTGAGGCCACCGACGAGGAATTGGCCGCCGAGTCCGGAATTCCGGCGGAGAAGATCGCCGACCTGCTGGAGCACAGCCGCGACCCGGTGAGCCTGGACATGCCGGTCGGTAGCGACGAGGAAGCCCCGCTAGGTGACTTCATCGAAGACGCCGAGGCGATGTCTGCCGAGAATGCGGTGATCTCCGAGCTGCTGCACACCGACATTCGCCATGTGTTGGCCACGCTCGACGAGCGCGAGCAGCAGGTCATCCGGCTGCGCTTCGGCCTCGATGACGGCCAGCCGCGCACCCTCGACCAGATCGGCAAGCTGTTCGGGCTGTCCCGGGAGCGCGTGCGTCAGATCGAGCGTGAAGTGATGGCCAAGCTGCGAAACGGCGAGCGCGCCGATCGGCTGCGGTCATACGCAAGCTAACCAGCAATACATGGACCCCGCCGGTCGACCGGCGGGGTCCATGCTGTGTGGGGCGGCGATGTTGCGGCCCAGTTTTCCCAGCTTGACCGGTAGACTCTGGCGTGACGGAGGGTTGCCTAATGAACGATCTTGTCGATACCACCGAGATGTACCTGCGGACCATTTACGACCTCGAAGAAGAGGGCGTGGTGCCGCTGCGTGCCCGCATCGCCGAGCGCCTCGACCAGAGTGGTCCCACCGTCAGCCAGACCGTGTCGCGGATGGAGCGCGATGGGCTGCTCCACGTTGCCGGTGACCGCCATCTGGAACTCACCGACAAGGGCCGCACGCTTGCGATTTCCGTGATGCGCAAACATCGGCTCGCCGAGCGGCTGCTGGTCGACGTGATCGGGTTGCCATGGGAGGAAGTGCACGCCGAGGCATGCCGGTGGGAGCACGTGATGAGCGAGGACGTCGAGCGCAGGCTGGTGCAGGTGCTCAACAACCCGACCACCTCGCCGTTCGGCAACCCCATTCCCGGCCTGTCCGACCTCGGTGTGGGAGACGACCTCGGCGGTGACCAGATCAGCCTGGTCCGGCTGACCGAGCTGCCGTCGGGCATGCCCGTCGCGGTCGTCGTGCGACAGCTCACCGAACACGTCCAGGGCGACGCCGAACTGATCGCGAAGCTCAAGGACGCCGGCGTGGTGCCCAATGCCAGGGTGACCGTCGAGGCCAACGACCACGGCGGCGTCATGATTGTGATCCCCGGCCACGAGCAGGTCGAGTTGCCCCACCACATGGCGCATGCTGTGAAGGTCGAAAAGGTCTAGCCGCCTGCCTATCCCGCCCGCCGACCGAACGCCCGCATCGGCGGCAACTGCACGCCGAGCCGATCGGCCAGCCGGTAACCGGTGATCGCAAGATCGCGGATCTTCTCAGGCCGCAGCCCCGACTGCAGGGCGGTGTCCAGCATGCCGGCCATGCGGTGCGTCGGGTCGCCGCGCAGCGCCGCTTCCAGCGACACCCCGGCCAGCGGGCCGTCGCCGCGGGCGTAGGCCGAGAACGCCAGCAGCACAAGGGCCTCGACCCGCCATGGCTCCGGCAGCGTGCGCGACAGCGCAGCCCACAGCGACTCGGCCTGCCCGGCGTTCTCGCCGACCGCCAGCGCGTAGAGAGTGTCCCGCACCCGCAGATCGGTCAGTGCCCAGGCCAGCCGGACCAGTTCGTCGTCGCCGAGTTCGGCGGCATCGGCTACCCGCGCGGCCGCAGCGATGGTCGCTTCGACGTCGGCACGGGCCGCCTCGTCCGGGCGCTGCGAATCCGGTTGGCATCGCCCGATGGCCTCGGCGAGCACGTCGGTTCGGGCTTGATCGATCACCTCGATCACTTCCTGCAGCTCGGCGCGCCGGGCGTACAGCCGGCGGCCGTCCAGTACCGCGGCGACGGCCAGCGGCGATGCCGACGGGTCGTTGACGGTGCCTGCATTGCCGCAGCCGTCGGCGCAATGCCAGCGCCCGCCGGCGGCGACCCGGTCGACGACGTGCGCCGCGAGTAGTTCGATCCCCCGCTCGGCCAGCGCTGTCGTCAGCAGGACCGCCAGTTCGCGATGTTCGTCGTTGCACAGTCGGCAGTTGGCCCCTTCCTCGTCGATCACCACTGCGATCGCCGAGTCGGGGCTGGCCGCTGCGGCGACGTCGGCAATGTGTTCCAGCGAGTGCACGAGTTCGTCCGAAAGATCAACGCGCATAACACATCCCATCTCACCGCGATCGACGGTGACGAGTACGAGGGATTTCTCCGGCACGAAGCCGAGCACTGCGGGCAGGGCGGCGATCAGGACGCCTGGCCGGTTGAGGCGAAAGTCGGGTGATTGCGATGTCGTCATGCCCGTCAACCTTCCAACGGGCACTGCCGGATTCGGGCGCAGAAGGCGTCATCCGCGGGCGCCTGTGGATGAATTCGCGACTGGGGACAAACTACGGGCCGGCCATGCGGCGCACATCGCCGATATGCGCCGCCAGCGTCAACGTCCGGCGCATCGAACGGATGCAGCCGGCGAGCAAAGCCACCGCGATCGCAAGCGTGCAGCCGCGCAAGCACCGCGGAGCTGTGGTGAGCGTCTCGCCGATCGTCCCATCGGCCCCTCCCCTGGCCAGTCACGCGCGCCACGACGGCATTTATTCATCCGGCATTGACGCGGTCGGCATGCGAGATTGCCGCAACCGGCGTAGACCTTTTGCCATGGGTTCCATGGTGGAGTACGACCTCGTCGTCATCGGTTCCGGTCCAGGCGGCCAGAAGGCCGCGATCGCGGCGGCGAAGCTCGGCAAGTCGGTCGCGGTCATTGAGCGCGGCCGGATGCTCGGCGGTGTTTGCGTGAACACGGGAACCATTCCGTCCAAGACGCTGCGCGAGGCGGTCGTCTATCTCACCGGCATGAGCCAACGCGAGCTGTACGGCGCCAGCTACCGCGTCAAGGAAAAGATCACCCCCGCCGACCTTCTGGCGCGCACCACCCACGTCATTGGCAAAGAGCAGGACGTGGTGCGGTCACAGCTGATGCGCAACCGCATCGACCTCATCCAGGGCCATGGCCGGTTCGTCGATGCGCACACCGTTCTGGTCGAGGAACCCACCCGCGGCGAGCGCACGACCGTCAGCGGCGAATACATCGTGATCGCCACCGGGACCAAGCCGGCCCGGCCGACCGGCGTCGAGTTCGACGAAGACCGTGTGCTGGACTCGGACGGCATCCTCGACCTGAAGTCCCTGCCGGCGACGATGGTCGTGGTCGGCGCAGGCGTGATCGGCATCGAGTACGCCTCCATGTTCGCCGCGCTGGGCACCAAGGTGACCGTCGTGGAGAAGCGCGACAACATGCTGGAGTTCTGCGACCCGGAGATCATCGAGGCGCTCAAGTTCCATCTGCGCGACCTTGCGGTGACCTTCCGCTTCGGCGAGGAGTTGACGGCCGTCGACGTCGGCGCCGCGGGCACTGTCACCACGCTGGCGAGCGGCAAGCAGATC
>JAJKIB010000391.1 GCA_021154745.1 Mycobacterium sp. | reverse complement strand
GTCTTCGTGCTGCTGCTGCTTGTTTCCATTTCCTATGACGGCATCCTGTCGACGCCGCAGTGGGCGCGGTTCGAAGCGCACTTCGTGTCGCTCGGCGAGCAGCACAAGCAAGAGGTCATCCGGACGATCGGCTTCCTGGTACTGATCGGCGTGTTGTTCGCCGTCTTCGGCCTGTTCGCCCTCGCCGTGGCGAAGGCCGGCCGGCTCAGATCCTGGTGGGCGACGTTCGCCGGGCTGCTCCCCTCACTCGTTCCAATCGCCTTCGGTTACCTACTCGCCCACTACCTGCAATACGTGCTCGTCAACGGACAGCTGATCCTGCCACTGCTCGGCGCGCCGGCCGGAGCCGGCACGAACCTGCATCTGCCCTATCCGTTCAACGACAGCTACGAGGTACACAGCCAGGTCCTGCCCAACGGCTTCTACTGGTATGTCGACGTCGCGGTGATCGTCGTCGTGCACGTCATCGCGGTGGTGCTGGCCCACGACTTCCTCGGCCGGACCGAGGGCTCGCCGCAACTTGCCCGGCGTGCGGAATACCCGTGGATCGTCGCGATGATCGGTTACACCGCGCTCTCACTCTGGCTGCTCGCCCAGCCACTCACCAAGGGCAAAGGCGGCGGCTGAGCGACTGTAGGTCGGCGCTGAAGCTCAGCCGAGCCGCTCGCCGGTCTCCGGGTGGAAGACGTGCTCGTCCTCGCTGCGCACGCCCATCTTGATGACGTCGCCGATCCGTGGTGTGTTCCGCTCTTCGAAGCGGACGACGAGGTGCGAGTCACGCAGCGGGTCGTCGTCGGGCAACCGGGCATGCACGTAGGAGTCAGCGCCCAATTCCTCCACGAGGTCCACATGCAGCGTGACGCCGTTGCCGTCCGGCGACGCCGTGAACGCCTCCGGGCGAAGCCCCAGCGTGACCTCGGAAAGGTTGGCCGCATTGACCGCCGACATGACCTCGGGCATGAGCGGGATCACGAGGTCGCCGAACTGAGCGCCACCCGCGACCACCCGGGTGGTGCGCAGGTTCATGGCCGGCGACCCGATGAACCCGGCCACGAAGGCGTTCGCCGGACGGTCGTAGAGAGCACGCGGGGTGTCGCACTGCTGGAGCATGCCGTCGCGCAGCACCGCGACCCGGTGGCCCATCGTCATCGCCTCCACCTGGTCGTGCGTGACGTACACCGTGGTCGTCCCGAGCCGGGCTTGAAGGGCGGCGACATTGGCGCGCGTCTCGACCCGAAGTTTGGCGTCGAGGTTGGACAGCGGCTCGTCCATCAGGAACACCTTGGGCGAGCGGACGATGGCCCGGCCCATGGCGACCCGCTGTCGCTGGCCGCCGGAGAGCGCCTTCGGCTTGCGATTCAGGAACGATTCGAGGCCGAGAATCTTCGCGACCTCCTCGACCTTCTGCTCTCGCTCGTGCTTCGGGACGCCCTTGAGCTTCAACGCGAAGCCCATGTTCTCGGCCACGCTCATGTGCGGGTAGAGCGCGTAGTTCTGGAACACCATCGCGATGTCGCGGTCCTTCGGCGGGGCGCCGGAGACGTCCACGTCGTCGATCGTGATCGCGCCGGACGAGACCGGCTCAAGCCCGGCGAGCATCCGCAGCGCGGTGGACTTGCCCGAACCGGACGGTCCGACCAGCACCATGAACTCGCCGTCCTTGATCTCCAGGTTGAGGTTGTCGACGGACGGCTCGGTGTTGCCCGGGTAGATGCAGGTGGCGTCGACATAAGCGACAGCAGCCATCGGGTACTCCCCTATCGGTGTCGGTGGACCGCGCCGGTTGCGGGTGCGGGCCGCGCGCTGGCTGGGCGACGCGTCGCGCACCTCACGGTTTTCCGGACGGCCCGTGTCGCTCTGCCCCACCGATGTCGAAGGCAGCACCGACCGACCGGCATAGCGGTCGGACCGCCCCATGCAACACCGCGGGCGCACCCGGGTCAAGAGCGTGCCGCTGGTACCCTGATCGGGTTTGGCCCCCGTAGCTCAGGGGATAGAGCACCGCCCTCCGGAGGCGGGAGCGCAGGTTCGAATCCTGCCGGGGGCACTCACTTGTCAGTCCCGTGCCTAGTGGCCTGTGGCGTTTCGCCGTTCCCCGCCAAGATCAACGATTTCGGCTCGGGTACACATCGGGTACACATCAGCGGCCCGCGCCGCGGCGTCCAGACGGTCGGCGACGTCTTTCAACCGGTCGTCGAAGAGGTGTCCGTACTGGTCGAGAGTCATCGTCGCGGATTTGTGGCCGAGCATCTGCCGAACGATCTTCACGTTCGCACCCGACGCGATCGCGAGGGTGCGGTGAAACAATTTCTAGCGTCACGATCCCCGTTTCCGATGCATCGCCGCGTCCAGGTACGGGAGACAATCGGCTTAGGCCCAAAAACCGTTAGGCCGTCACGCGTAGTACCTCGGCTCGATGACCGGGGCGTTGTCGTCTGTGGCGTGTAGTTCGGTGTGCGAGTACCGCTTCGCCCAGCCCAGCCCCTGCCAGGTGGTGAGCTTTCTCGGGACAATCTTGAACGTCCAGCACGGCTCCACGTTGACCTCGCCGCGGTACTCGCTCACCTTGTCGCCCAGATAGCGGGGACCGGTCTCGTAGGTGCCGATCTTGTTCCAGACCGACATTTCCCCGTTCTCCAGATACGGCCCGACCGCGGCCTCGATGCACACTGCGGAGCCCTCGGCCACTACTTTGCGGATCGGCGGCTCAGGCTCGTCGACGATGAGGCTGACGCGAGGGTCGGCGAGCAGATAATGAGCCCAGGCGGACCTGGCGCGTGGGACCAGCCAGAAGGCGACGCCGTCCCAGTGGTACCACGCCGCGAACACGTATGGTGATCCGTCCGGTTTCAGGCAGGCGGTCCGGGCGATCCACGGACCGGCGAGGAAATCGTTCACCTCCGCCGGGCTCATCGCACCGAACTTGCTTCCCCGCCACTCGGCCCGCTCCGTCACGGCCGCGCTCCCTCCCTCGTCGGTCCGGCCTGGCATCACGCGAACTCACGACCGTCCCACTAATAGACCTCGAAGTACTCCCGCTGCTCCCAGTCACTGACATGCGCCTGGAAGCGCCCGATCTCGTGTCTCTTGATCGAGACAATGAAATCCACGAACGGGTCACCGAAAGCCTCACGAAACACCGCACCGTCAGCTTCCAGCGCGTCGACCGCACGGTCCAGACTGACCGGAAGCAACCGGCGTTCAGCGGCGTACGGCTCGGCGTCCGGCGGCCCCGGGTCAAGGTTACGGTCCACGCCATCGAGCCCGGCGGCCAACTGAGCAGCCATATACAGGTAGGGGTTTGCGCAAGGCTCCCCGACCCGGTTCTCCAGGTGGGTGGTCTCGTCGCCCGGGCCGCCAAGCACTCGGATCATTGCCCCGCGGTTCTCGACCGCCCAGGACGCGCGGTCCGGCGCGAACGACATCGGGGCGAAACGCTTGTACCCATTGACGGTGGGAGTGGCGAACACCGAACCTGATGACGCGTGCTGAAGCAGCCCAGCCACGAACCGCCTACCGAGGTCGGACAGCGCGGCGCCGTCACCGCTTCGATTGGTGAAGGCGTTCCGGGCCTGGTCCTTCGCGACCAACGACTGATGCAGGTGCCATCCGCTTGAGAAGAAATTGGGCAGCGCCGGCTTGGTCATGAACGTGGCGTGCAGACCATTGCGGCGACAAACCTGCTTCACGGCAGTTCGGAACAACAACATCGAGTCGGCAGGGTCAATGCCAACCTGCGGGTCAAAGGTGAACTCCGTCTGCCCCGGCCCCCATTCGTCCTCCATCGAACGCAGGGGAAGGTCGAGGTCAGTGAGCGCGTCCTGAAGCAGGATCAAGATGCCGTCGATCTCGTCGTTACGGATTTCAGTCAGATACTGAAAGCCGTGCGCGACGGTCGACACCGCCGGGGGCTCCGGCGGCCAACCCGACTGTTCCGGCGTGAGCTTCTTGTCCTCCAGCTTGGTGATGTAGAACTCCACCTCGAGCCCAGCCAGGTAGCTGTAGCCGCGCTCGTCAAGCCCAGCCAGAGCTCTTCGAAGCAGCTGCCGGCTACAAAACGGCACCGGCCTGCCGCTGTGGAAGTACATGTCCGACAGCACCCACCCCGTGCCCGGGCTCCAGGGCAGCATCCGGAAGGTCGTCGGATCCGGGACAAGCAGCGAGTCGGGATAGCCCACCAACTCCTGCACCCCGTACGCCCCGTCTTTGGCGAACAGCGGCACGACGATGCTATTCGTGGTATCCATGATCAAAGTGGCGGTTTGAAAGTCCTGTCCATTGCGCATCGCCAACAGAAAGTCCGGCGTCGTGAGGGTCTTGCCGCGGGCCACGCCATGCTGATCGCACCACGAGATCCGGACCCTTCGTATGTCCTCCGACCGCAATCGCGCTTCCAGCTCATCAGCGGCCGCCTGCTGCTCCGCCGACCACAGGTCGTGGTTCTTGACGAAACCGATCTGGCCGACACTGGACTCGTGCGAGATCCGCATCTCCACCTCCTGCAGTGAACGGTGACAGCGACGCTAACCGACGTTCGTCCGGACATGCCAGTTGCAGACATAAGTCGCGCGGACGCTAGCGGTAACGTCGGTCGGTCACGGCCGCGCACGTCGCCAACGTACTTGCCGGTCATCGAGCCAGACGCCGTCGTCACGGTTCTCGCAGACCGCGCACTCCCCGGCTGCCACTCCGACCGGCGGTTCGGGCAGCACGGGTGCACGGGTGTCAAGCCGACCGGGACAATCGACGCGGCGACCATTGCCGCGCTCGAGGACGCCATAGCCCCCCGGGCCAGCACCGCCATCGGCATCCCCGGGCCCGACCTCAACTCCCCCGCCGACAAGGACACCCGCGCCCCGAGCGAAACCTCCTGAGGGCTACCCACAGCGGGCTCGGCGCCCGTCATAGCCCAGTGGTATTTGTTGGGAACGCCGCGATGATGCCGTCGCGGAGGCCATCGGCCATTCCAGAGATGTGCCTCTCGATCTCGTCGAATTCAGCGGCGCTCGCCGCGTACTTGCCGGTCACTGGTCGCCGGCCTCGGTCAGGCGCGTCATGTCCTGCGGCCAGTGGCGTTGGCGAGGACGTCGGCGATGCTGTTCGCGTTGTCATACCAGCCGGCTTTGGCGGTCTTGACCGAACCGGCGTGGCCCGCCTTGCCGCCTGCATGACCTCGACGCCGATAGCGATCTGGTCCTTCAGCAGTGTGGTGAGCGCGGTGCCTGCTGCGGCTCCGTAGTACGGCTTGATGGCGTTGCCGATGTCGATTCGGTTCGCGCGGTCAGATCCCGGTCGGCCGGGTCAAGTCGTACGACGCGCTCATCCCGCCCGTGGTGTTCATCGGCTCCGTGCCCGTCAAGGTCGTGGCGTCGAACGGCGCGGTGACGACCATGCCGTGGGTGTGCAGACCGTCGGGCGAGGTCGCGGTGTTCTCGATGTAGTAGGTGTAGGACCAGAACGTCGAATCGCTCACGTCCGGATTGCAGATCGGCGGGCCGGTCCGCACGCCGTGGTCATTCATCGGCAGAGTCGGGAACGGGTCGAACGACAACGCCCACGTGCCGTCGCCCTGGTACTTCACCTTCAGGACGGAGAGTCGCTCGGTCACGTCGAGCGTGATGGTGTTCGTGGTCTCGCAGCCGTTCGCGTCCACTCCCGAATCGGTGGTCCAGGAGCCGTTCGCGTCGACGTCGACCACGTAGCTGCCGTCGCCGTTCTCGACCGGTTCCACGAGCGTCCAGATGATCGTGTACGCGGTCGCCGCCGACGACCCGTCGTCGAACTGCTGCGAGGCCTGTCCGGTGAAGGTGATGCTGCCGTGCCAGCACGGCCCTTGCAGATCCACCGAGGTGAGCCGGAGCTCGGCCAGGTTCACCTGGCCGTCGTAGGTCTCGGAGTGGCCGAGGACGGAGATGTCGGCGTGCACGCTGCCGTCGAGGCCGGCGTAGAGGTTGGCATAGCACCGGTCGGCATGCGCTCGCAGATAGGGCTCGATCCCGACCGCGAGATTGGCCCGGCCTCCGTAGAACGCCGCGTCGACCTTCGCCTCCACACCGACCCGCGCGTCGACCGTCGCGTTCACGGTGAAGTCGTCCAGTGTCGGCGGGACGCTGCTCTTCACGTCCACCCGCTGCAACGCGCCGTTCGCATACGCGACGCCCTGCCGCAGCGAGGCCGACTGACTCGCCGCAGCGTGCACCGAGCCATCCACCGCGCCGGTGGCCCTCAGGGTCGCGGTCACCTTCGGCTGCACCTCGACGAAGACTGGGCCGACGTCGAAGACGATCGGTTCGAAGGTCACCGACCCCAGCGGGACATCGGCGGCCCATGACCCCTGGTAGTTCGCGTCGAGGGCGGCGGAGAACGAGTCCTCGGCGTGCGCGGTGAGCGAGGCCGAGCGCAGGCCGGCCCACCCGATATCGAACGCGACGTCCACACCAGCGCTCGCAGTGAACGTGCCGGACGTCGTCACCGACGCGCCGCCGGTGTCCACGAACGTGTGGTCGAGAGGCACGGAAACGACGCCGCCGGCGCTGCCGCTGATGGCCGGCGAGACTGCGGCGAGCGGGCGCGCATGCGGGGTCAGCGCCGTGCCGCCGCGGGCCGGGGCCGACAGATCCACCCAGCCCTGGCGCAGCACGTCAGGAAGGGCGGCCGGTGTGGTGTCGACCGTCACGCCACTCCCGGCCGCGTGCACCGCGGTGATCCTGCGCAGGAATCCGTGACGTGCATGTGTTGTCGGGCCGGAGTTGATCACCTGGCCCACCTTCAGGGCACCGACGGCGCCCGGCGTGCTCGAGAAGGTCACGGTGGACGCCGTGATG
>JAJKIB010000390.1 GCA_021154745.1 Mycobacterium sp. | reverse complement strand
GACGGGGCCCCGACGCCGGTGTAGCGGATGATGGAGGAGTGGCACACAGACCGGACGTCGGCACGCGCGCCGTGCCGACGGCGGCGCGCCGGCCCAATGTCGCCGGCCGACCGGCTCCGGCCAGTTTCGCCGAGTCGTTAGCGGGCGCCGACTCCGTCGCCGACGCGGAGCGCCGCCGCGGGCTGCGGCGGATGAAGGTCGTCGCGCTGAGCTTCCTGGTCGGTGCCACCGTGATCTTCCTGCTCTGCACGTGGGCCCAGTCCAACGGCGCCGCGCCGTGGGTGGGCTATGTCCGGGCCGCCGCCGAGGCCGGCATGGTTGGCGCGCTCGCCGACTGGTTCGCGGTCACCGCGCTGTTCAAACATCCGCTGGGCATCCCCATCCCGCACACCGCGATCATCAAGCGCAAGAAAGACCAGCTCGGCGAGGGCCTTGGCGCCTTCGTACGCGAGAACTTCATGTCGCCCGACGTGGTGGAGACCAAGCTGCGCGACGCCGAGGTGGCGGGCCGGCTCGGCAAGTGGCTCTCGGAACCGTCGCATGCCCAGCGCGTCGCCGCCGAGGCGTCGACGGTGTTGCGGGTGCTGGTGGAGATGCTGCGCGACGAGGACGTGCAGCACGTGCTGGACCGGATGATCGTCAAGCGCGTCGCCGAACCGCAGTGGGGGCCGCCGATCGGGCGGGTGCTGGCCACGCTGCTGGCCGAACGCCGGCAGGAAGCGCTGATCCAGCTGCTCGCCGACCGGGCCTTCCAGTGGTCGTTGAACGCCGGAGACATCATCGAGCGGGTGGTCGAGCGCGACTCGCCCACGTGGTCGCCGCGCTGGGTGGACCACCTGGTCGGCGATCGAATCCACCGCGAGCTGATGGACTTCACCGACAAGGTGCGCCGCAACCCCGACCATGAGCTGCGGCGGTCGGCCACCCGTTTCCTTTTCGAGTTTGCCGACGACTTGCAGCACGACGACGCGACGATCGCCCGGGCCGAGAACGTCAAGGACCAGCTGATGGCCCGCGACGAGGTCGCCAGGGCCGCCGAGACGGCGTGGGCCGCCGCCAAGCGGATCATTCTCGAGTCGGTCGACGACCCGTCGTCGGCATTGCGAACGCGAATCGCCGACTCCGTCGTCCACATCGGCGAGTCCCTGCGAGACGACGCCGACCTGCGCGACAAGGTCGACAACTGGATCATCCGCGCGGCGCAACATCTGGTCTCCGAATATGGGGTGGAGATCACAGCGATCATCACCGAAACCATCGAGCGCTGGGACGCCGACGAGGCCAGCCGGCGCATCGAGTTGCATGTCGGGCGTGACCTGCAATTCATCCGGATCAATGGCACTGTGGTAGGTGCGCTTGCCGGTCTGATTATCTATTCGATAGCCCAGCTACTCTTCTGACCTGCGCTAACTACTGCTTGCAAAAGTTAGCACCCCGTCGTACGGTTAATTGCGTCGCACTGGAGTCAATCCAACTGGATGCCCGACGCAACCGAGGGGGCCCCGCTATGCCGCAGGATGAAAATCTTGCCGCCGTCGTGTCCAGCGCAGCACAGAACGCCGCGCAGGACATCGGCACCTTCATCCGAACGCAACGCGAGGCAGCGCAGGTATCCGTGCGGCAGTTGGCCGAAAAGGCCGGCGTCAGTAATCCCTACCTCAGCCAGATCGAGCGGGGATTGCGGAAACCCTCCGCCGACGTGCTGCAACAGATCGCCAAGGCGCTACGGGTGTCCGCGGAAGTGCTCTACGTGCGGGCCGGGATCCTCGAGCCCAGCGAGACGAGCGATGTCCGCGACGCCATCATCACCGACACGGCGATCACCGAGCGGCATAAGCAGGTGCTGCTCGACATCTACACGTCGTTTTGCCAACAGAACGAGGCCGCAGTTAGCGAAACAGACGAGGAGCCGACGACTGAATAAGACCAGACCAACCGCCCTTTAGAAGTTCAACAACCAACCGAAAACTCTGGAAGGAATGACGAAACATGGCGAAGAACACGCCCGCCAAGAACCAGCCCACCGTTGACGACCTCAAGGCCCCGCTGCTTGCCGCCGTCGGCGCCGCCGATCTGGCCCTCGAGCGGGTCAACGAGATCGTCGCCACGCTGCGTGAGCGTGCCGGTGAGGCCCGTACCGACACCCAGACGCGCGCCAAGGAAAGCCGTGCCCGCCTGACCAAGCTGCAGGAGGACCTGCCGACCCAGTTCGGCGAGCTGCGTGACCGGCTGACCTCCGATGAGCTGCGCCGCGTCGCCGAGAGCTACGCCGAGGCCGCCCAAACCCGCTACAACAAGCTGGTCGAGCGCGGCGAGGTCGCCCTCGAGCGGCTGCGCACCCAGCCGGCGTTCGAAGAGGGTCGCGAGCGTGTCGAGCGCTACTCCGACCAGGCCGTCGAACTGACCCAGGAGGCGCTGGGCAACGTGGCAACGCAGACCCGCGCAGTGGGCGAGCGTGCCGCCAAGCTGGTCGGCGTCGAGCTGCCGAAGAAGGCTGAGAAGGCCGCCCCGGCCAAGAAGGCCCCGGCCAAGAAGGCGCCCGCCAAGAAGGCCCCGGCCAAGAAGGCTGCCGCCAAGAAGGTCACCCAGAAGTAGTAATCCGACGCCGGGTCGCCCGTAGCGGCGACCTCGGAGTCGACCCGGGGACGTAACCCGCTTAGGCTAGCTATGTGGAGCTTCAAGGCCTAGTGGGTTACGTCCTCGCTGTTTTGCAGATCGCGGTAGTCGTGACGACGGTTTATGCGTTCGTTCACGCCGCGCTGCAGCGGCCCGATGCATACACCGCAGCCGAAAAGCTGACCAAGCCGGTCTGGCTGGTGATCCTCGGTGTTGGGGTGCTGCTGGCATTGGTGCTCGGCATCACCGGCGTGGCGATCGCCGCGGTCGCCGCAGGCGTCTATCTCGTCGACGTCCGGCCCAAGATCCTGGAAATCCAGGGCAAGTCCCGTTAGTCGCGTGCGCCTCATCTTCGCCGCCGCGGTGGCGGCGGTAACCGTGCCACTCGCCCTGGCCCCGGTCGCATCGGCCGACCCGGTGCCCGCCCCGCCCTATGTCGACCACGTCCAGTGGGCCAAGTGGGGCGACATGTCCAGCCTGCGCGTGTACCCGACGGATTCCGCGCGCCTGGCCGCCACCCAGCCTGGCACCGATGCGCAAGCCGGCGAGGCGTGGGCCGAGGTGCTGACGCTCTCGCCCGACGCCGACATCCCGGGCATGCAGGCTCAGTTCCTATGCCATTGGCATTACGCCGAACTCGTCGAGCCGGGCAAGGTCAGCTGGAACCTCGAGCCGTGGCGCAACGAGGTCTCCGAGGAACAGATGGTCGCGGCGGGCTGCAACCCCGGCGGAACCGAAGAACCGTTTTAGTGCGGCGCTACAGCCGCCAGAGTGTGGCCGCGCTCGTCGACCACACGCTGCTCAAGCCGGAGGCGACCGAGGCAGACGTCGTCGCGCTGCTGGCCGAGGCGGAAGAACTCGACGTCTTCGCCGTGTGCGTATCACCGACGATGGTTGCGACGGCCAAGTCGTTCCGAACGGGCGACTATGTCATCGCGTCTGTCGTGGGATTCCCGTCAGGCAAACATCTTTCGGCGATCAAGGCCGAGGAGGCCCGGCTTGCCGTGCAGAACGGCGCCGACGAGATCGACATGGTGATCGACATCGGTTCGGCGCTCGAAGGCGACTTCGACGCAGTGACGTTCGATATCGCAACGGTTTTCGATGCCATACCGAGCCACGTCATCTTGAAGGTGATCGTGGAGTCTGCGGCTCTGCTCGCCTTGGGCGGCGAGCAGAGGCTGGTCGACGTGTGCCGGATCGCCGAGGACGCGGGTGCCGATTTCGTGAAGACCTCCACCGGATTTCACCCCGGCGGCGGCGCCTCGGTGCGGGCCGTCGAGCTGATGGCGCGCACGGTTGGAGAGCGCCTGGGCGTCAAGGCAAGCGGTGGCATTCGCTCCGCTGCCGACGCGGTCGCGATGCTCGACGCGGGTGCCACCCGGCTCGGCCTATCCGGCACCCGCGCGGTGCTCGACGGGCTGGATTAGAGACCCGCGAAGCAGGGATCTTGTTCGCCCTTCGGCATCGTCGCGTTCTGGGTCGAAAACTGGCTAATCACACCGCTATCCGTGACCTGAACGGTGTCGGCGTGGATGCCGAGGGGATAGTTCTTGGTGAACTGCGTGGTGAACGCGTCCAACGCCGGCTGCACGGTCTCGCGGGGGAGCGTGAAGCCCAGCCCCGTCAGTTCCGTCACCTGCAGCGAGATCCCGTTGTCGACGACGGATGGCTTGGCGACGATGCTGCCCAGCGCGCCCTGCAGCTCGATCGTGCCGGCGGACGGGTTGGTCGTCACACCCGTGACGAAGGCGCCGATGAGAGGTACCGCGTTCTGGATGGTGTCCTTGATGCCCTGCGACGACCACGTCACGTTTGCGACCAACGACCCGATCGACCCGGTGGAGGTCGCGGTGTCCTCGAGCCGGACGTCCTTGATGACCACGTTGACCCTCATGCCCTTGGCCTGACGGATCTGGTTGCCCGCGGTCTCGAAATGGATGTTCGTATAGTGGCCGGAGATGTGCTGCATCAGGAACGGCGGCAGGGCGCCGAACGAGACCGTCACGCTGTCCTGCACGACGCATTGCGCGGCCCGCGCGACCACCTGGTCCGCACGGTGGCGCGCATACAGCTCGCCGCCCAACAGAATGGCGGCCACCAGCGCGACGACGATGACGACGACCAGGACGATGGACAGCGGGTCGTGGACGAGTTTCTTGGTCTTCACCAGCAGCGACGTCTTCTGTGGGGGTTCTGGCGGAAGCGGCGCGCCTTGGCCGCCCGGGAGTGGCCCTTGGGGGAATTGTGGCGGCGGTGGGACGGGCGGGACCTGGTTGGCCGGGCGAGCCCAGGGATCGGTCACCTCAGCGATTCTGCCTTACCGAGGTGTGTGAACTCTGAGCGGTTACGTAATACCGCGATGGTCTCGCGGGCCTTCTGCGCCGCGGCGAAGTCGAGATCGGTGATCAGCAACTGCGGGTCCGCACCCGCCGATGTCTGCACTTCACCCAGCGCCGTCGCGACCAGGCTGCCGCCGACGCCGGTTGGTCCGGTGGCGGCGATCTCGTCGCCCGGATAGGCCTGACCGACCGCGGCGACGATGCCCGTCGTGTCGATCGCGCGGGCACGAGCCAGCAGCGTCCACTGCTCGAGCTTGCCAGGGCCCGCGCCCCACGACGCGTGCACGGTGATGAGTTGTGCTCCGCGCCGGGCCAATTCGACGTAAAGCTCAGGGAAGCGGATGTCGTAGCACAGCGTCAGCCCGACGCCTACCCCGTCGACCGTGACCACCACGGGTTCGTGCCCGGGTGCGACGGTCTTGGACTCGGCGAAGCCGAACGCGTCGTAGAGGTAGATCTTGTCGTAGTGCGCATCGACACCGGGGCCCGTCGCGATCAGTGTGTTGGTCACCCTGCCGTCGTCGGCGGGCACGAACATGCCTGCCACGACGACGACGCCTGCGCGGTCGGCGATTGCACGGACGGCCGACGCCCACGACCCGTCCAGTGGTTCGGCGATCGGGGCGAGCGGCACCCCGAACCGGCACATCGTCGCCTCGGGGAACAGCACCAGGGCGGCGCCTGCATCGGCGGCGCGTCGGGTGTAGTCCTCGACCAGGCCGAGGTTGGCCGTGGGTTCTGTGCCGCTCTGGATCTGCGCGAGGGCAATCCGCATGCTGCTCAGCCTAGTGGCGCGACGATCGACCACGGCACTGTGAGAATGCCGTCGCGCATGCGCCGACGCGGCGGCCCGACCGGGAAGCCGTCGTCGCGTAGCGCGTCCAGCATCGCGCGCCAGCGCACCCGCGGCCCGAACACCCCGTGGCCCGCGACGCTGGCCCACGCGCGGTCCGCTGCCGTCAGCAGAGTGTGGATGGGCTGACCGGCGACGTTGTGGTGGATCAGCACCTTGGGCAGCCGCTCGGCCAGATCCGATGGCCGCTCGATCGCGAAGGGATCGCATGCCAGCGTCAGGCTGATCGGCCCGTCGCCGTCGAGGAGTACCCAGCAGCAGCGGCGGCCCAGTTCGTCGCAGGTGCCGTCGACGATCAGCCCGCCGAGCGCCAGCCTCGCCTGCATCAACGCCCACGCGTCGCGCACCGCCTCGACCGGATACTGGCGCAGCACGTTGAACGCCCGCACCAGCACTGGCCGCCGGCCGGCCAATTCGAAACCGCCGAGCCCGAATTCGACAGTGTCTTTTTGGGCGGCACGAGCCGCCCTGACGCGCTCGGGGTGGATCTCAAGGCCCATGACACGGACGTCGGCGCGCACGACCCGCAGCCGTGCCGCCAACTCGAGCGTCGTCACCGGCAGCTCGCCGTAGCCGAGGTCGATCACCAGCGGATCGGCGGCCGCCTGAAGCGCGGTGCGCACCCGTCGCGAATGCACCAGCCAGCGGTCGCTGCGGCGCAGCCGGTTATGGCCGGTCGTGCCGCGGGTGATGGCACCGATGGGCCTACTGATGCTTGCCGATCCAGTCGGCGGTGAACGCCTCCTCGGCATCGAAAAGTTGTTTGATGTGGTGCAGAATCAGGTCCTCCAGCGCGCCGCCGACGAACGGGATGTAGACCTTGCAGACACTGGCGAGTCGCAACCTGCTGCCGGCGTCGGTCTCGGTGAGAAAGTACTGGCCGCCGAAACTGCCGGGGCCGTGGGGAATTGAGGCCCCGTAGGTACCCTTGGCCCGATTCTTGTCGTGGTCGTATGGATCGAAATGCTGCGTGCGAGTGATGATCAAGTCGACCGGCATCACGGTGCGCGCGATCGGCGGCAGATACATCCGCGGCAGGTTCTGCGCGAAGGTGATGTCGGTGCCGCGCTCGCCGGACGAGAAGGACGTGATCTCCGACCGCGGCGTCAGGAAGCGGTACGCGTCCATCAGGGTTTGCCAGTATTCCCGCCTGGTGAAGTCCTGATACATCTTCTCGGCCGGTGCGTCGAACTCGACGGTGTAGTCCATGCGACGCGACATGGAACATGATTTTACTTACGGTTTACGCGTTTTCGGTGATCCACACCGTGGTGAAGCGCTGTTCTGCGATTAGCAGCTCGACGAGCTGGCTGCCGATGAAGTTCTCGATCTTGCCGCCGACGAGTGGCACGTTGACCTGGACGGTGGCCTTGAACTCCAGCCGCGAACCGCCGCCGGATTTTGCCGGGGACAGGGCGGCGCTGCCGCTCAGCGTCGCGGGCGCGCCGATGATCGCGAGCTTGATGGTCGCGGTGGCCTGCCCGTCGCGGTTCGGCGACCACGCCTCCTCGCGGACAAGAGTGAGGTCGCCGCGGTGGAACTGTGTCACCACGCCGGGGAGCCGGTCGGACCGTATTCGCTGCGTGGTGACGATGTCGATGCCCTGTTCATCCACTGTCATCGAATCCAGCGAGTAGTCGTCGGCACCGGAATCGGCCAGCCGCGCCAGCCAATACTGTTCATCGCTGAATGCCTGGAGGACCTGTTCGACGCTGCCCTCGTATTCGGCGGCCATGTCGAATGAACGCGGCATAGCTGGCCAGGCTACCGTTACGGCCCGTGACCGGTCTGGATCTGGGGGGTGCCGCCGTCACCGACGACGTGCCGCTGGCTCCGCTGACCACGCTGCGCATCGGACCCGTTGCGCGCCGGTTGATCACATGCACGAGCACCGAGCAGATTGTCGCGGCGCTGCGCGCCCTGGACGCGGAATCATCCCCCGCTCGCGGGGGAGTCCTCGTGCTCGCGGGCGGATCGAACGTGGTGCTGGCCGACGACCTCACAGACCTGACCATCGTGCTGCTCGCCAACACCGAGATCACCGTCGAGGGCAACATCGTGCGCGCCGAGGCCGGTGCGGTGTGGGACGACGTCGTGGTCACTTCGCTGGCTCACGGGCTCGGCGGGCTCGAGTGCTTGTCCGGCATCCCCGGATCGGCGGGTGCGACGCCGGTGCAGAACGTCGGCGCGTACGGCGCCGAGGTTGCCGACACCATCCGCCGCGTCCGGCTGCTCGACCGTCGCACCGGCGAGGACCGCTGGGTGCCGCCGGATGTCCTCCAATTCGGTTACCGCACAAGCATTCTCAAGCATTCGGAGGCCGCGATCGTGCTCGAGGTCGAGTTCGCGTTGGACGCCGACGGGCGCAGCGCCCCGCTGCGCTACGGCGAGCTGGCCGCCGCGCTGGCCGCCGAGCCAGGGTCCCGGACCGACCCTGCGCGCGTGCGGGAGGCGGTGCTGTCGCTGCGGAGCCGCAAGGGCATGGTGCTCGACGAGGCCGACCACGACACCTGGAGCGTCGGGTCGTTCTTCACCAACCCGGTCGTCGCACAGGCCGAATTCGAGGTGGTCAGCAGGCGCGCGGGACAGCGCGCCGGGCCGGTGCCGAACTACCCCGCCCCGGACGGGGTGAAACTCGCCGCGGGCTGGCTGGTGGAGCGGGCCGGCTTTGGCAAGGGCTACCCGGGCGATGGCGCACCCGCACGGTTGTCCACCAAGCATGCGCTGGCGCTGACAAACCGTGGCGGTGCCACCACCGCGGACGTGATCGGGCTGGCCAGGACGGTGCGTGACGGTGTGAGAGCGGCCTTCGGGATCGAACTCACACCCGAGCCAATTCTGATTGGGACCGATTTCTAGGTACCGTGGGTCCACGTGAGCCCCGCCAATCAGATGCCGTCTGTCACCAGACGGCGAATGCTGACCGCTCTTGCGGTCGGGGTCGTTGCGCCGGGCGCACTCGCGGCCTGCGGTGGCAAGATCAGCAAACCGTCCGGGGACGCCCCTGCGGCGCAGTCGGCCCCGTCCATCACCTACCAGCCCGCCAACGCCGCCACCGATGTGGCGCCCGTCGCGCCCGTGCGCATCGAGGTGAAGGACGGCTGGTTCCAGCGGGTCACGCTGACCAACGCAGAGGGCAAGGTTGTCGCTGGCGCGCTGAACCGCGATCGCACCAGCTTCAAGACCACCGAGCCGCTGGGCTACGGCGTTTCGTATACCTGGGGCGGGTCAGTGGTCGGCCACGACGGCAAGGCCGTCCCCGTTTCGGGCAAGTTCACCACCATCAACCCCGACAAGCAGGTCAACGGTCAGTTCCAGCTCGCCGACGGTCAGGTCGTCGGCGTCGCCGCGCCCGTCATCATTCAGTTCGACGCGTCGATCAGTGACAAGGCCTCCGTCGAGAAGGCGCTCAAGGTCACCACCGAACCGCCGGTCGAGGGCAGCTGGGCATGGCTGCCCGACGAGGTCGGGGGTTCGCGGGTGCACTACCGCACCAGGGAGTACTACCCGCCGGGCACGAAGGTCAACGTCGACGCCAGGCTCTACGGCGTCGACTTCGGCGACGGGGCCTACGGCGCGCAGGACATCTCGCTGAACTTCGAGATCGGCCGCCGCCAGGTGGTCAAGGCCGAGGCGTCGTCGCACCGCATCCAGGTGCTCGACGGAGCAGGTGCGGTGATCATGGACTTCCCGTGCAGCTACGGCGAGGCCGACCTGCCGCGCAACATCACCCGCAGCGGCGTCCACGTCGTCACCGAGAAGTACGAAGACTTCTACATGACCAACCCCGCCGGGGGGTACAGCAACGCGCACGAACGGTTCGCGGTGCGGATCTCCAATAACGGCGAGTTCATCCACGCCAACCCGGCCAGTTCCGGAGCGCAGGGCAACACCAACGTCACCAACGGCTGCATCAACCTGTCCACGAGTGACGCCCAGCAGTACTTCAACAGCGCGATCTACGGCGACCCCGTCGAGGTCAGCGGCACCTCCATCGAGCTCTCGTATTCCGACGGCGACCTGTGGGACTGGGCCGTCAGCTGGGACGACTGGGTGGCGATGTCGGCGCTGTCGCCGCAGGCCTCGCCATCGCAGATCCCGAGCACCGCGCCTGCCACGCCGTCGGACGCGCCTCAGCCCGTCAACGGGCGACCTGGCGGTTAGGACTTCCTCCGAGACTGCGGAGAGATCGCAAAATCTGACCTCGGATTCAAGGACGAAATCGCGATCTGTGCGCAGTTTCGACGACGGCAGCCCTCAGATATGACCGGGCATACCGGCCATACCCATGCCTGTGGGAATGTGCGGCATGACTGGGTCCATGTGCGTGTCGTCGATCGGCGGCATGTCGTCAACGTGCGGCCCGCCCGTAAATGTGTCAAAGGCCAGCCCGGCGTCGATTGGCGCAATGGGCGGCGGCGCAATGGGCGGAGGTGGCGGTGGCGGCGGAGGCGATGGCGGAAGGAACGGGCTACCGGCGCAGGCCGCATCGCCGGGGAAGCTGACGCACGCGGGATCAGTTGGGCCGGTTGGAGGGCCAGAAGGAGATGAAGGGGGCGACGGAGGGGTAGCCGCGGGAGCGGCATACGGGCCGCCCTGACATGCGGCGTAACCGCGGTATTGCAGACATCTGGGATCATCCGGACCCGTCGGCAAGTCGGGTTGTGCGTTCGCCGGAACGGCCACACCGATCGCGGTCACTGCGATAAATGCCCCGGCCACAACGGTCTTCGTCATCGTGCGGAAACCTGAGGCAGTCTTCCAGCTCATATGTCGCTCCTTTGGTGAGGACCGGCACACTCGGCCTTGCCGTTGATGTATCAACGCGGTGATGCGACATCGTCGCATATCTACCGTCCGTACATCGCCAAAACAAGTTTGCCGTAATTGCCTTCTGCGACAATTGTTTTCCGCGACGTCAGCGGCGGTTGAAACGGGACCCGCTCGCTCCGCTCACCTGATCGCGGGGCCTGACCACAATGAGATCCAGGTCGACGTGCGAGGGACGGCTGGCGACGAATCCGATCACGTCGGCGATGTCCTCGGCCACCAGTGGGGTAACTCCGTCGTAGACCTTTGCGGCACGCTCCTCGTCGCCGTCGAACCGGAGCAACGAGAAGTCCGTCTTCACCATGCCGGGCGCAACTTCGGTCAGCCGCACCGGTTTCCCGAGCAGCTCGCTGCGCAATGTGCGGTGCAGTACGCCCTGAGCGTGTTTGGCGGCCGTGTACCCGGAACCGCCGTCATAGATCTCGATCGCAGCGATCGAAGTGACCGTCACGATCAGGCCGTCGCCAGAATCGATCAGCTTGGGCAATAGCGCCCGCGTCACCCGTAGGGTGCCCAGCACGTTGGCTTCCCACATCCAGCGCCAGTGGTCGAGGTCGGCTTCGGCTACCGGCTCCAGCCCGCGGGCACCGCCGGCATTGTTGACCAGCACATCGACGCGGTCCAGTGCGGCGGCCAGCGCCGTCACCGCCTCGTCGTTAGTGACGTCCGCCACAATTGCGGTGCCGCCGATCTCATCCGCGAGTGCCTTGATGGGGCCCTCCCTGCGGGCCACGCAAACGACGTGAAAGCCTTGTCCGGCAAGCGTTCTCGCGGTCGCTTCGCCGATGCCAGCACTGGCGCCGGTGACCACAGCGACCCGTCTGGAGGCTGAAGGTGTCGTCATCTGCCCAACTTTAGTTGGCGTGCTAAATTCACCGTGTGTACCGGAGCTGTTGTTGTCGCCGCATGATCAGCCGCGCCTGACGGACCCCGGATAAATTCACTGTCCGGTTGAGTCGCAGGTGAGGCCAGGACCCACCAGCCGACTTCAACAAAGGACAATCCGTGCGTACATCCACCGCCACTTTTCCCCAAGCTCCGCGAAGCACCAGCCGCACGACGCGAGCCCTGGCCCCCGCGAGCTACCCCCAGGGGCGACACCGCGTCGTCGCGCCCTCCTTGAAGGTCGCCGACGGGGCTGCCGCCTCGGTGTTCGGCGCGGCCCGCCTGCGCGGCCCGATCGCCCGTGACGTCATCGCGCAAGTCACCCAGCTCAGCATCGCGACGGTGAACCGTCAGGTCACCGCGCTGCTGGACGCCGGGCTGCTGCGCGAGCGCGCCGACCTCGCGGTCTCCGGCGCTATCGGCAGGCCCCGCGTGCCGGTCGAGATCAACCACGAGCCGTTTCTGACGCTCGGCATCCACATCGGCGCCCGCACGACCAGCATCGTGGCCACCGACCTGTTCGGCCGCACACTGGACGCGGTCGAGACGCCGACCCCACGCGGCGCCCAGGCCGCGGCGCTGGCCTCACTGGCGGGCAGCGCCCGCCGCTACCTGAGCCGCTGGCACCGCCGCCGCCCGCTGTGGGTCGGCGTGGCAGCCGGTGGTGTCGTCGACAGCACCACCGGATACCTCGACCACCCGCGGCTGGGCTGGTCCGAAGCCCCAGTCGGCCCCGTGCTCGCCGAAACGCTCGGGCTGCCGGTGTCGGTGGCGTCGCACGTCGACGCGATGGCCGGCGCCGAACTGCTGCTCGGCGTGCGCCGCCAGCCGACCCAATCGTCGACCAGCTTGTACGTCTACGCCCGCGAGACCGTCGGCTACGCGCTGTCGATCGGCGGGCGGGTGCATTCACCGGCCAGCGGGCCGGGCACCATCGCCGCGCTGCCCGCGCACTCGGAACTGCTGGGCGGCAGCGGCCAGCTGGAGCCCACAGTGAGCGACGAGGCGGTGCTGACCGCCGCCCGCAAGGCGCGCATCATCCCTGCCGAGGGTCCCGCGTCGACGGTGACCGCCGTGCTGCGGTCGGCCAGGCAGGGCAATGAGCAGGCTCGAGCGCTGCTGGCCGAGCGGGCGCGGGTGCTGGGGGAGGCGGTCGCGCTGCTGCGCGACATGCTCAACCCCGACGACCTGGTGGTTGGCGGCCAGGCGTTCACCGAATACCCGGAGGGCATGACGCTCGTCGAGACGGCCTACGCCGAGCGTTCGGTGCTGCCCGCTCGCGCCATCCGGGTCACCGCATTCGGTAATCGGGTGCAGGAAGCGGGTGCTGGTGTGGTGTCGCTCGGCGGGCTCTACTCGGATCCGATCGGGGCGATGCGGCGTGCCCAACCCCGCCGCCCCGAAGCGACGGCCTGACAGCTCTTCGCAGCCGCCATTGTGCGGTTTCATACGCACACTCGCCACCGGTGCAGGTGTGAGCGGACGCCGATGCACACCGGTGTAGACATGTCTGTGTGCGCCTAGCAACAGATCTGCCACGCCGCGTCGCCGTGCTTTCGGTGCACACCTCCCCCCTGGCGCAGCCTGGCACCGGCGATGCGGGCGGCATGAACGTCTACGTGCTGCAGAGCGCGCTGCAAATGGCCCGCCGCGGCGTCGAGGTGGAGATCTTCACCCGGGCGACGTCGTCGGCTGATCAGCCGGTCGTGAAGGTCGCGCCAGGTGTGCTGGTGCGCAACGTGGTGGCCGGGCCCTTCGAGGGCCTCGACAAGTATGACCTGCCCACTCAACTATGTGCCTTCACGGCGGGCGTGCTGCGCGCAGAAGCCACCCATGAACCCGGCTACTACGACATCGTGCATTCGCACTACTGGCTGTCCGGACAGGTCGGCTGGCTGGCCCGCGACCGCTGGGCGGTGCCGCTGGTGCACACCGCACACACGTTGGCCGCGGTGAAGAACGCCGCACTCGCCGACGGTGACTCGCCAGAGCCATCGCTGCGCGCCGTCGGCGAACAGCAGGTCGTCGACGAGGCGGACCGGTTGATCGTCAACACCGAACATGAAGCGCAACAACTGGTTTCGCTGCACCACGCCGATCCGGCCCGCATTGATGTGGTGCATCCCGGCGTCGACCTGGAGATGTTCACGCCCGGGGACAAGCGCGCCGCCCGCGCTGCGCTCGGCCTCGACACCGACGAGCCGGTGCTCGCGTTCGTCGGCCGCATTCAGCCACTCAAGGCACCCGATGTGCTGCTGGGAGCGGCGGCCAAACTGCCCGGAGTGCGGGTGGTGGTGGCGGGTGGTCCGTCGGGCAGCGGGCTTGCCGCGCCGGACGGGCTGGTTCGGCTGGCCGATGAACTGGGTATCGCCGACCGGGTGACGTTCCTGCCGCCGCAGTCACGCGATCAACTTGTGGAGGTGTACCGGGCCGCCGACCTGGTCGGGGTGCCGAGCTATTCGGAGTCCTTCGGCCTCGTCGCCATCGAGGCGCAGGCCTGCGGCACCCCGGTGGTGGCCGCCGCGGTCGGCGGACTGCCGGTCGCGGTGCGCGACGGGATCAGCGGCAGCCTCGTCGACGGCCACGACGTCGACGACTGGGCGCAGGCGATCGGCGCGCTGCTGCAGCGCGGACCCGAGACCATGAGCCGCGCCGCCGTCGAACACGCGGCGACGTTCTCCTGGGCACACACCGTCGACGCGCTGCTGGCCAGCTATGGCCGCGCCATCGCCGACTACCGCACGCGCCACCGGGCGCCGGATGTCACGGCGCGGCGCAACGGCAGGCGCTTCTCGATGCGAAGGGGTGTCCGGGCTTGACGACGGACGCCGCAAAGGTCATCGAAGACACCTGCAAGGAGCACGGCCTCGTCTGCAGCCGCCACGAGGGTGCTCGCGGCGGCCTGCCGGGCATCATCGTCGAACTGCCCGGCGAGCGCCGGTTGAAGACCAACACCATCCTGTCCATCGGCGAACATTCCGTCCGCGTCGAGGCTTTCGTCTGCCGCAAACCAGACGAAAACCACGAGGGCGTGTACCGGTTCCTGCTCAAACGCAACCGGCGGCTCTACGGCGTGGCCTACACGCTCGACAACGTCGGCGACATCTACCTCGTCGGCCGGATGTCGCTGGCCTCGGTCACACCCGACGAGATTGATCGCATCCTCGGTCAGGTGCTCGAGGCCGTCGACTCGGACTTCAATACGTTGCTGGAGTTGGGTTTTCGCTCCTCGATCCAGAAAGAGTGGGAGTGGCGGGTGTCGCGCGGCGAGTCGCTGAAGAACCTGCAAGCCTTCGCGCACCTGATCGACGAGGACGACTCGCAACGGTCATGAGAGGATCGGGCGTTATGGGCCTCGAAAGCACAGCCACGCTGATTCTGCTGCGCCACGGCGAGAGCGAGTGGAACGCGCTGAACCTGTTCACCGGATGGGTCGACGTCGATCTCACCGAGAAGGGCAGGGCCGAAGCGGTCCGCGCAGGCGAGCTGATCAAGGCATTGGACCGCCAGCCCGACGTGCTCTACACGTCGCTGTTGCGACGGGCGATCAACACCGCCAACCTCGCGCTGGACGCGGCCGACCGGCACTGGATCCCGGTGCATCGAAACTGGCGGCTCAACGAACGTCACTACGGCGCGCTGCAGGGCCTGGACAAGGCCGAGACCAAGGAACGCTACGGCGACGAGCAGTTCATGGCGTGGCGGCGCAGCTACGACACGCCGCCGCCGCCGATCGAGCGGGGCAGCAAGTACAGCCAGGACACCGATCCGCGCTACGCCGACATCGACGGTGGGCCGCTGACCGAATGCCTGAAGGACGTCGTCGAGCGGTTCGTGCCGTACTACGAGCAGACGATCGTGCCCGACCTGCGGGACGGCAAGACAGTGCTGATCGCCGCGCACGGCAACTCGCTGCGCGCGCTGGTGAAATACCTCGACGGCATGTCCGACGAGGACGTCGTCGGGCTGAACATCCCGACCGGGATCCCCCTCCGCTACGACCTGGACGGCGGCCTCAAGCCGAGGATCATCGGCGGGGAATACCTCGATCCTGAAGCCGCAGCGGCCGGTGCGGCAGCGGTGGCCGCCCAGGGCGCGAAGTAGGGCATCGGGCGGTGCAGTTCGGCAAACACTGGGTAAACGGCTATCGAACACCTGCGATTGGCCGTGTGACATGTCCCGTTTTGGCCGCACGCTGCTGGGATGACGTTCACCGGATGCGTACGATTTTCGCGTGAGTGTGGTATCGGCGCTACTGCTGACGGCGGTCGTGGCGCTGCTCGCACTGGTGATCGGTGTCGGGTTGGGGGCGGGGCTTACCCCGCGCATCCTCGAGCGACGTCAGCGGCAGGCCGCGGAGCAGGCCGGCATCACCGTCTCGCAAATGCTCGAACACATCGTCTCTCAGTCGCCGGTGGGGATCGTCGTGGTCGACACCTACCGTGACGTCGTCTACACCAACGACAGGGCCCGCGAGCTGGGCCTGGTCCGCGACCGGCTGCTCGACGACCGGGCGTGGCTGGCGGCGCAGCAGACGCTCGCCACCGGCGAGGGCGGCGCGGTCGATCTGTCGCCGCGCAAACGCCACAATCCCGGCCGGTCCGGCCTGCAGGTCCGCGGACAGGTGCGGCTCCTGACCGAGGACGACCGTCGGTTCGCGGTCGTCTACGTCGACGACCAGTCCGAGCACGCCCGGATGGAAGCGACTCGGCGTGATTTCGTGGCCAATGTCAGCCATGAACTCAAGACACCGGTCGGCGCGATGGGCGTATTGGCCGAGGCGCTGCTGGCCTCCGCGGACGATCCCGAAACGGTTCGCCGGTTCGCAGAGAAGATGCTGACCGAGTCGCATCGGCTTGCCAACATGGTCGGCGAGCTGATTGACCTGTCGCGGCTGCAGGGCGCCGAGCGGCTGCCCGACCTCGAAGCCGTCGAGGTCGACACCGTGGTGAGCGAGGCGCTGTCGCGCTACAAGGTGGCCGCCGACAACGCCGACATCGCAGTCACCACCGACGCCCCGACGGGCTACCGGGTATATGGCGATCAGCCGCTGCTGGTGACAGCGATCGCCAACTTGGTATCGAACGCAATCGCTTACTCGCCCAACGGATCTGGAGTGTCGATCAGCCGACGTCGTCGCGGGCACAACATCGAGATCGCGGTCACCGACCGCGGTATCGGCATCGCTCGCGAGGACCAGGAGCGGGTGTTCGAACGCTTCTTCCGCGTGGACAAGGCGCGCTCACGCGCCACCGGCGGCACCGGACTCGGCCTGGCGATCGTCAAACACGTCGCCGCCAATCACAACGGATCCATCCGGCTGTGGAGTCAGCCGGGAACGGGATCGACATTCACCCTGTCGATTCCGGCCTACCCCGATCACGAAGACGGATCGGACGAGCGAGAGGACTAGCCAGACAAATGACCAGCGTGTTGATCGTGGAGGACGAGGAGTCCTTGGCCGATCCCCTGGCCTTTCTGCTGCGCAAGGAGGGCTTTGAGGCCACCGTGGTGGCCGACGGCCCTTCCGCCCTGGCCGAATTCGAACGTGCCGGTGCCGACATCGTGCTGCTGGACCTGATGCTGCCGGGAATGAGTGGCACCGACGTGTGCAAGCAATTGCGTTCGCGGTCAAGCGTTCCCGTCATCATGGTGACGGCGCGCGACAGTGAGATCGACAAGGTCGTCGGGCTCGAACTTGGGGCCGACGACTATGTCACCAAGCCGTACTCGGCACGCGAGCTGATCGCGCGCATCCGGGCGGTGCTGCGTCGCGGCAGCGACAACGACGACTCCGGCATCGGCGACGGCATTTTGGAGGCAGGCCCGGTGCGGATGGACGTCGAGCGGCACGTCGTGTCGGTCAACGGCGAAGCGGTCACGTTGCCCCTCAAGGAGTTCGACCTGCTGGAGTACCTGATGCGCAACAGCGGTCGGGTGCTCACCCGCGGGCAGCTCATCGATCGGGTGTGGGGCGCAGACTATGTCGGCGACACCAAGACGCTCGACGTTCACGTCAAGCGGCTGCGGTCCAAGATCGAGGCCGACCCGGCCAACCCCGTGCATCTGGTCACGGTGCGAGGCCTGGGCTACAAACTCGAAGGGTAGCCTT
>JAJKIB010000389.1 GCA_021154745.1 Mycobacterium sp. | reverse complement strand
TTCATCGATCCGCAGATCCTTGCCGCGGCTCCGTCACTGCCGGGCCCGAGCACGGAAGTGCGCACGGTGCTGTTGACCGGCGCGACGGGATTCCTCGGCCGGTATCTGGCCTTGGAGTGGCTGGAGCGGATGGACCTGGTCGACGGCAAGCTGATCTGCCTGGTGCGCGCCAAGGACGACGCCGCCGCCCGCGAACGCCTGGACAAGACGTTCGACTCCGGTGACCCTGAATTGTTGCGCCACTACCGCGAATTGGCCGCCGAGCATCTCGAGGTCATCGCGGGCGACAAAGGTGAGGCCGACCTCGGGCTGGATCCGCAGACGTGGCAGCGGCTGGCCGACACGGTCGACTTGATCGTCGACCCGGCAGCGTTGGTCAACCACGTCCTGCCCTACAGCCAGCTGTTCGGTCCGAACGCCCTCGGCACCGCTGAGCTGATCCGGATCGCGCTCACCACCAAGCAGAAGCCGTTCGTCTACGTGTCGACCATCGGTGTCGGGATGGGCATCGAGCCCGGCCGGTTCACCGAGGATGCCGACATCCGGGCCATCAGCGCGACCCGCAACGTCGACGACAGCTATGCCAACGGCTACTCGAACAGCAAGTGGGCCGGCGAGGTGCTGTTGCGCGAGGCGCACGACCTGTGCGGCCTTCCGGTGTCGGTGTTCCGCTGCGACATGATCCTGGCCGACACCACCTACGCGGGCCAGCTCAATCTGCCGGACATGTTCACCCGGCTGATGCTGAGCCTCGTCGCCACCGGGATTGCGCCCGGCTCGTTCTACGAGCTCGACGCCGACGGCAATCGGCAACGGGCCCACTATGACGGGCTGCCTGTTGAGTTCATCGCCGAGGCGATCTCGACACTGGGCGAGCGGGTGGGCCGTGATTCGGGCGATGGGTTCGAGACCTATCACGTGATGAATCCGTACGACGACGGGATCGGACTCGACGAGTACGTCGACTGGCTCATCGAAGCGGGCTATCCCGTCGAGCGCGTCGGTGACTATGCCGCCTGGTTGCAGCGATTCGACACTGCGGTCCGTGCTCTGCCCGAGCGGCAGCGCCAGGCCTCGCTGCTCCCGCTGCTGCACAACTACCAGCGGCCGGAAACCCCGATTCGCGGGTCGATCGCCCCGACGGACCGGTTCCGCTCGGCGGTGCAGGACGCGAAAATCGGTCCAGAGAAAGACATTCCGCACGTGACGCCGGCGGTGATCGTCAAGTACATCACCGACCTGCAGCTGCTCGGACTGCTGTAGCGCCGAATGTGCGGTTTCGTACGCGACACGCCGCGTCCAGCGTACGAAACCGCACACTCGCGTCTGGTCCAGCTAGCGCTGCCGGGCCAATCCAATGTGCTCCCTGTGTCCGCACTTCGGCAAGTGGTGTTAGCACCCGATCGCGCCACCCGGCGGCCTTACGTCGCCAACCCGATGACAAGGAGCACGATCGCAACCAACGGGAAGGTTCCTTGCGTGACGGCAGCGCGCGCCTTATCCGGTGACGACGTGAGCAGCACCACCGCTGCGGCGAGCATCGACCCGGCGCCGGCGAACACCAGTGCCACACCGACGGCCCTGGATCCGGTGAATACGCCGAGCACCCCGACCACCGTCACGATCGCCAGAAACAAGTTGTAGAACCCCTGATTGAACGCCAGCTCCTTGGTGGCCGCCGCCTGTTCCTCGGTGATGCCGAACGTCGCACGCGTGCGGGCGGACGTCCACGTCAGCGACTCCATGACGAAGATGTAGACGTGCAGCAGCGCCGCGAGAATCGCGAAAACCAAACCAGCAGTGATCAATTGCCCTCCTAGTCGAACAGTCCGGCCTGACTCAGGCCGCTGACACCGCTGGGTGGGGTCATGCCGAGATGCGTCCACGCCTGGCCCGTGGCGACGCGTCCACGCGGGGTGCGGGCGATCATCCCCGCGCGTACCAGGAACGGCTCACACACTTCCTCGACAGTCGTGGCTTCCTCCCCCACCGCGACGGCCAGCGTTGAGACCCCAACAGGCCCTCCGCCGAAACTCCGTGTCAGGGCTGACAATACGGCGCGGTCGAGGCGGTCCAGGCCGAGCTCGTCGACGTCGTAGACCGCCAAAGCCGATTTGGCGATGTCACGAGTGATGATCCCGTCGGCGCGCACCTCCGCGTAGTCGCGGACCCGGCGCAGCAGCCGGTTGGCGATCCGTGGCGTGCCCCGGGAACGGCGGGCGATCTCTGCGCCGGCGTCGGCACCCAACTCGATGCCGAGGATGCCTGCCGAACGGGACAGCACCCGCTCCAGTTCGGCGGGCTCGTAGAAGTCCATGTGCGCGGTAAAGCCAAACCGGTCACGCAGCGGTCCGGTCAATGCTCCGGACCGGGTGGTCGCACCAACCAGTGTGAACGGCGCGACCTCGAGCGGAATTGACGTGGCGCCAGGGCCTTTGCCCACGACAACGTCGACGCGGAAATCCTCCATCGCCAGATACAGCATCTCCTCGGCGGGCCGGGCGATGCGGTGGATCTCGTCGATGAACAGCACGTCGTGATCCACGAGGTTGGACAGCATGGCGGCCAGGTCACCCGCGCGCTCCAGAGCAGGGCCCGACGTGACCCGCAGCGACGACCCGAGTTCGGCGGCGATGATCATCGCCAGGGACGTCTTACCGAGCCCGGGCGGGCCCGACAGCAGGATGTGATCCGGTGTGCCGCCGCGGTTCTTGGCGCCCTCGAGGACCAGTTGCAACTGCTCGCGAACCCTTGGCTGGCCGATGAACTCGCCGAGTGAACGCGGGCGCAGGCTGGAATCGATGTCGCCCTCTCCGACCGTCAGCGCCGGCGAGACCTCGCGGTCGTCGGGCTCCTCGGAAACGTCCGGGTCTTCGAACCGACTCACTTCTTTCCCAACATCGACAGCGCCGAACGCAGCGCGCTGGACGTGGTGGCCTCCGGCTCGTTGGCCAGCACCTTGTCGGTGGCCTCCTCCGCCTGCTTGAGCGCAAAGCCAAGTCCGACAAGTGCTTCCACGACGGGGCTCCGCACCGAGTGCCCATTCAAGGCCACTGCGCCCGTAGCCGCATGCACAGGCCCGATCTTGTCGCGCAATTCGAGCACCATCCGCTCGGCGCCGCGCTTGCCGATGCCCGGCACCCGGGTCAGCGCCATGACGTCGCCGTCGCCCAGGGCCTGCCTCAGCGAGGGCGCGTCGTACACCGCGAGAGTGGCCAGCGCGATCTTCGGCCCCACCCCTGACACGCCGATCAACGTCAGGAACAGGTCACGCGCATCGGCGTCGGAAAAGCCGTACAGCGTCTGCGAATCCTCCCGCACGATCATCGCGGTGATGAGCCGGGCCTCGCTGCCGCGGCGCAGTGTCGCGAGCGTCGACGGGGTCGCCATCACCTTGTAGCCCACACCGCACGCTTCGATGACGACGTGGTCGAGCGCGATATCGAGGACTTCGCCGCGAACGGATGCGATCATCGTGCCGCCTTCAATTTCGCCTTGTACTTGCGTTGTTGTTCGGCGGCCAGCGCCTCCGCCGCGGCCATCCTGGCGATCATCGGCGCACGCCAGCAGTGACAGATCGCCAGCGCCAGCGCGTCCGCGGCGTCGGCGGGTGTCGGTTTCGTCTGCAGCGCAAGGATTCTGGTGACCATCGCGGTTACCTGAGCCTTATCCGCGTTGCCGTTGCCGGTGACTGCGGCCTTGACCTCGCTGGGCGTATGGAAGTGCACGTCGATGTCGCGCTTGGCGGCCGCGAGCGCGATGACGCCGCCGGCCTGCGCGGTGCCCATCACGGTCGAGACATTCTGCTGCGAGAACACCCGCTCGATGGCGATGACATCGGGACGGTGGGTGTCCATCCAATACTCGACCGCGTTGCTGATGATGAGCAATCGGTGCTGCAACGGCTCGTCGGACGGGGTGCGGACCACGTCGACGTCGAGCGCGGTGACCTGGCGGCCCGTGCCGCCTTCGATGACCGACAGGCCGCAGCGGGTCAGCCCGGGATCGACTCCCATTACCCGCACGTCAGCCCTCCTGTGAACACCTGTTCGACACAGTATCGCGATGCACCGACGGAGGTCGGCAGGGACACGCCCTCGTCTGCTCAGTTGAGCAGTCCGCGCGCGATGAGGCCGTGCACCTGCGTCAACGAGAATTTGATGTCGGCGGCGGTAGCGGGTAGCGGTCCGTCGAGCAGCAGGTTGGCAAGGCCGTGGACTGCCGACCACGCGGCAATCTCCGCTCCTGGCCTTCGGCGTGCGTCGAGCAGACCGGCGGCCTGCGCTTCGTCGAGTACTTGTCCGAGGATCTCGTATGGCTCTGCACTGTCGGCGATTGATCGGGTCGCGGGGCCGGCGACGGGTCGATCACGATCCTCGGGGTAGGTAGCGGGATGCGAGATGAACGCGGTGCGGAACAGTCCCGGCTGGCTCAGCGCGAAATCGACATATGCGGTACCGAGCGCCTGCAACCGCTTCAGAGGGTCCTTGGCGCGCTTGACGCGCCGCCGCATTTCGGCGGCCAGCTCGCCGCGCGCGTGCCGCGACACCTCGACTAGTAGTGCCTCGCGATCGGCGAAGTGACGGTAGGCGGCCGAGTGCGATACCCCGGCGGCGCGGGCGGCCTCGCGCAGGATGACGCGATCGGGCCCACCTTCGCGGGCCAGAGCGATGCTCGCGTCGACCAACGCCGAGTGCAGCGCGCCGTGGTGGTAGGGCTTTCCGCCCTGACGGTCGGCGTTCACGGCGCTCATGCACGCCAGGCTGCCACAACAAGGCGAATGTTGACAACGGTCACATCCGGCAGCACACTTGCGGATGTGACCATTGGTCACTTCATGAGGTTCGCGATACTCCGATCCGAAGGACCAGACATGACAGACACCCAGATCGACGCCCAGTACTCGACCGGCCTATCTCGGCCTCAGATCGAGCAGGCCCTCATCGCCGCCGAGATGGACCTCGACCACCTTCAGCCCTCAGACGTCGCGCTGCTCGAGGACTTTCACACCATGGGGCGAATTGCCACCACCCAACTGATCGACCTCATCGGAATCACGCCCGAGAACGAGGTACTGGACGCAGGCAGCGGGATAGGCGGGACGTCCCGTTACCTCGCTGACCAATGTCGGTGCCGGGTGACCGCCGTGGACTTGATCGAGGACTACTGCGAAACGGCCCGCTGGCTCAACCACCTCGTCGGGTTGGACGGGCTCATTTCCGTTCATCAGGCGGACGTAACCGAATTGCCCTTTGCCGCCGCAACTTTCGACGTCGTGCTCAGCCAGCACGTGCAGATGAACGTGGCCGACAAGACCCGCCTCTACCGTGAAGCCCGCCGCGTGCTGACCGACGGCGGCCGGCTTGCCATCTGGGACGTGACCGATGGCCAGCGGGGCGAACTCGACTACCCATTGCCGTGGGCCGATCAACGGGGAATGAGCCACCTGGCCAGGTCCGACCACCTGCGCGGTGTCATCGAGTCCTCGGGATTCGCCGTCGAGCGCTGGAACGATCTCACCGACCAAGCGGCCGAGACGATGCAGGCAGTGCTGACATTTCCGCCCCACCCGCTCGGACTTCACGCCTTCGTCCCACGCTTCGCCGACAAAGCCCACAACCTCACGGCTGCCCTCGCCGACGGACGGCTCCGGGTCATCCAGGCCGTGGCACGAGCGGCGTAACAGCACGCGAGCCGGCCTGTCCCGTCATCGCCAACTCGATGCCCGAGTATCGCGGAGCCAACGCCCGTCCGGCAGCGACCAGTGGTTCGGTGCTGCGCAGCGTGCGGGCCAGAACGAAGGCACCCTCCAGCGCGCCGATCAGAGCGAGCGTCACCTCGCGCGCCAGCGACTGGTCGAGACCCCGCGACGCGAAATACGCGCTCCCCCCGTCCACCCAACCCTGGAACACCGAGGCGGAGGTTTCGCGCAGTTCCTCGACGGTGTCGGCGACCTCGGCGGCGACGCTGGCCACTGGGCACATGTTCGCGAATCCCGTGCCGGCCATGTCCTCGGCCGCCTGGGTGAAGGCGGCGTCGACGGCGTCGCCGAGGTCGGTGTAGGAGTCGACGATCGACGGGATGAGCAGCGCATAGGCGTGGCCGACGTTGATCAGCGCCTCGCGCGCGATTTGCACCTTGCCGCCGCGGAAGTGGTGATACAGCGAGCCGATCGGCGCGCCGGAGGCGGCGGCGATGTCCTTCATGCCGACCGCGCCGTAGCCCTTGTGCCGCATCAGCTCGGCCGCGGCGGTCAGGATCGATTCTCTGGTGGACCTTGCCATTGTCGCCTCCTGCAGACAGACTAGAGCATACGTTCTAGAATCACCGTTCTACTGCCGGAGGGTCATCATGAACTCCGTCGACGTGACCGCGGGAACCATCCAATACCGGGAGGAGGGTGACCCGAGCGGTCCGCCCGTCGTGCTGCTGCATGGCCTGCTCATGAACGACGCCCACTCGAACCTGGCGCTGCCACTACTGCCTGCCGGCTTCCGGTACCTGCTGCCGATCCTGCCGATGGGCGGGCATCGCATCCCGATGCGCGAGGACGCGGACCTGACCATGCCCACGATGGTCGATATCGTCGCCGACTTTCTGGACGCGCTCGACCTCGCCGACGTCACGCTCGTCGTCACCGATTGGGGCGGACCGCTCTTCCTCACCGACGCCGGCCGCGACAAACGCGTTGCGCGGCTGGTGATCTGCCCGTCCGAGGCTTTCGACAACTTCCCGCCCGGTTTCCCAGGCAAGGTCGCATGGCTGGCCAGCCGCAACACGCTGACGGTGTCGCTGGCGATGCGCCAGCTGAAGATCGG
>JAJKIB010000388.1 GCA_021154745.1 Mycobacterium sp. | reverse complement strand
CTCGGAAGAGGCAGTAGGCCCAACGGAAAGCTCGAGCCGATCTCGACAGCTTCGTGGCCATCGCCGAAGGTCACGACCACCTCCGACCGCTGTGACGCACGGGTCTCGATCACCCGGCCGCCAACGACAGCCTTGGCCAGTTGGTCGATGAACTCCACTGACTCCGGCTCCCATGGGAGCCGCACCGCCCACCCTCGTGACCGGCCTCCAGCACGATGGACGCACCGCACACCTCCTCCCAGCTGAGGGCCAACGCTCTGGTGTTACCGGGCTGGATGTAGACTTCCGCGACTTCTGAAGGCCTCGAGTCCTGCTCCCGCCGAACCGTCGCGTAGCTGCCGAGGCTGCGACGCAACTCGACCTCAAGCGCCCGGAGACCTGCATCAACCGGGTCACGGTCAGAATCACTCACTAACATCCTCTCCTGCTCCTGCCTATCGGCGCAGGCTTTTGCTCGCTGGCGCGTGCCCTGAACCTCCGTCACCCGACGAACCGGCGACCGTGAGCGCAACCGCATCCGGTGCTCAACGGAGCCTCGGACGTCCATGCGGGGACCGTCCCACAGGGGAGGGATCCCGCTGTGGGACGCCGCGGTCCCAGCCGGGGACCCTACGGCCGAGGCCGCGCTGGCATTCGCGGTCAGGCTGGCCACCCTCCCGTGCGTAGACGTGCTAGTCGGCCAGCGCGGTCTGCCGGGGCATCCGCGATGGGGCAGCTCCCGAGTCACGGCGATGACGACAAGTCCGTCCGGATTCCGCTGCGGGCATCGGCAGGCCATGTTGCGGCGCGGCGCGCCTCCGACCTTCCGCCGCGGGCTGGTGACCTTTGTGACCTACGCGTGACGCCAGACCTTGACTGCGGACAGCAGTAACAGCGCGACGAGCAGCGGAACCAGCACGCACTGCGCCACCAGACCAAGCAGCAGGCCGCCGGCCACCGACCCAGCCGCCGACCGACTGCAATCGCGACGACGAACCGGTGGTTCTCCCGCAGCACCGCGAACGCCTGGTTGCGGCTGTAGCGGATGAACGCCACCAGCATCGTCGGCAGCGACACCAGCAGCGAGAGCGACCCGGCGAGCTTGGTGTCCACAGCGAACAGCAGCACCAGGGTCGGGATGAAGAGCTCACCGCCGGCGACCCCTATCACCGCGGCGACCACGCCGATGCCGAACCCCGCGACGACACCGGCAACGATCTGAACGGGTTCGGTGAGCTCGGCCGGGTGGAGCGGCCCGACTCGCTCGGCGGCGAAGACGACCGCGAGGAACACCAGCAGCCCGGCCAACACCTTGTACAGCGTCGCCGTGGCCATCCGCGTCGCCCAGGCAGCGCCGAGCCAGGCACCCGCCAGGCTGCCGGCCAGCAGGTTCAGCACGACGGGCCACTGCGCGGCCACGTCGGCGAGGGGGACGGCCGCCAACCGGGCCGGGACGGCGGCCAGGACAACGACCAAGCTCATCTCGTTGTTCCACGATCACGGCGGACAGCGCGGCGAAGCCGAACACGCCCAGCAGCATCGGGAGCCGGAACTCTGCCCCACCGAGACCGACGAGCCCGCCGAGCAGCCCGACCACGGCGCCGGCCGCGAACGCTGGCTGCGGCCTGCGCCACTGGGCTTGGCGAGCAACTGCAGCGTGAGCGGTCGCGGTCACTGGCTCAGCGTAGAGCCGCCGCCGCGGTCGGCAGCCGGCCCGGATTGGCGAGTGAGGGCAGGTCAGCGGCGTCGGCCGACCGGGTCGTCATTCCGGGACACGAAGCGCCCATGGGCGGCGACCGCGGCGGTGCGCTTCTGGAAGATGGCTCTGGCTGACGCAGAACCTCGAACCGCCCGAAGCCCACGGCATTGCGGGCTCGGGCGGTTCGTTCATTGGTCGAGGTGGTGCGACCCGAGTCAGGACATCCGGTCCAGGTCGGCAGCGGAGTGAGCCGCCGTCAACTCCTCGAGTTCGGCGTCGATGTCGGTGGCCGCGTCATCATCCTGCGCGTCCGCTCGCTGTGCCGGCACCGCGGCGGGCAGGCTCAGTGGGTTGGGCGAGGTCGCGGCGACCACTGCGACGAGAACCAGCCCGAGCCCTGCGGCGAACGCGATGGCGAAACTCGCACTCGTTAGCGACGCCACACCACCGACCACCGCGATGCCGACGCCCTGGCCCGCGGTGACACCCGCGGATGCGACTGAGAATGCCCGGCCCCGTTGCGCGTCGTCGACGCCGCGGACGAACGCGACCCTGGCCAGCATGCTGTAGGTGAGACCCGCGCCGGTGAGGAAAACCAGAACGCACGCCCACGGCAGCGTGACGACCGCGGGCGCCAGCAGCAGGGGCAGCAAGCTGACCACCGCCAACGGGAGCAGCGCGCGTTGGCCCCACTCGACCGACATCCGGCCCATGAGCAGCATGCCCACGACACCGCCGACCGCCCCGGAGGCGAGCAGCATCCCCAGACCGGCCGACCCTGTTCCCAGCTCGTGTGCCCACGGCGCTGCAACTGCGTCGGGGGCGACGGCCAACGAGAGACCAGCCCAGGTCAGCAGCAGGGGACGTCGGCACGCAGGCGCCATGGCGGCGACGAACCCAACCTTGGCGTCAGTTCCTCCGCGACGGATGGCGCTGGCGAGACGGGCGGGCAGGTGCCTACGGGCCGATGACGTCTCAATGTCGGACTGGTCGTCGGTGAGGTCGGCGGCCGGCCGGTGCGCCACGAAGCGGCTCACGAACAAGGCTGCGATCACAAATGAGACAGCGTCCAGCAGCAGCGCCGTCGACGGGGTGAACACCGTCAGCAGGGCGCCCGCGGCGGCGAACCCGACGATCTGACCGGTGATGAAGAGCGTCTCGCCCAGCCCGGTGCCCAGCTGGTAACCCTGGTCGTCGCCCATGATGTCCCGAACCAGGGGACCTCGAGCGGCGTTGTAGGGGGCCTCAACCGTCACCGTCGCCATCATCAGCGCTATCAGCAGCCAGATCGGCATGCCCGGCACAGCCATGAGCGCGAGGATCGCTGCGCGGATCAGGTCGCCGCCGACGAGGACCCGGCGGCGCGGTAGCCGGTCAGCCAGCCCACCCAGCAGTGGCGCTCCCACCACCACCGGCAGGAACGTCGCGGCGTAGGTCGCCGACGACAACAGCGGGCTGTTGGTCCGCTGATACACCAGGACGACGAGAGCGACCCGAGAGAGCTGGTCGCCCATGACCGACACGAGGTTGCTGAACAACAACCCCTGCATCTCGCGGTTGCGTAGCACCCACAAGTAACCGCGACGCGTCTCCACGGCTGCGTCGATTGACATTTTCTATTCCTTCACGTTGATCGTCGGGACCTGCGCGTCGTCGTAAGTTCGACGTACAAGCGGAAAGCGGTAAGCGGGAAGTGGGCCGAGACCGGGGGCGTCGGGTGACCACCTACGTCTCGGCGGCCCTCAGCGTCAGGACATACTCACCAGAGCGGGCGACCATGATGAGCTGCGGCTTGCGCTTGTCATGGATTGCCCCTCCCAGAGGGAGAGCGTGGACGAGCGCCGAGCGAATTGACGTGGTCGCATTCTAGGAAGAGTCCAGAGTGGATGCACGCAACCTAATCCCGTATCCGTGTAGTGATTTGGAGCCCGGACAGCTGCTGCCAGCGTCACTAGTCGAGCGTGCAGCTACTTTAGATCAGAGTTGAAGGTACAACTAGTGTGAGTGTGCTCACGGACGCCTCCACATAGCCGTGCGTCTGTGTCCGTTTTGCCATCTATGCGAAGAGGATAGTCGCTGTGTGCAGGGACAGTCGGGTGTGAGGATGTGCTGAGTGCCGCAGAGGTCTTGAACGCAGGATCCAGCGGACGCGCCGCTGCCCCGGTCTCCGGTTGGTCGGACCACACCCCGCGGCCGTCCTGCGACCAATCCGGACGTGCATCAGGCAGTTGTTGTTCAGCCGGGCGAATCTGCCGGCCGAGCTCCGCGGAGTTCGCCGAGCCCGGACCGCTGAACGGGTCGACCTCGACGACGGGCGCATGATCCGGGCCACGGTGGCTCCGCGATCCTCAGCCTCCCGCAACGCGGTGTCCCGCGCGCTGCTACGAGTAATCACCACGATGGCGACCGTGATGTCGAGCAGGACAAGCACACCGCCAGCACCAACGATCACCTCCCGGGCGCTGTAGCGCCGGCCCCGCTGCGATGAGGGACCAGCCCACTGCCGGGACCCAGGACGCCGGCGTGGTGAAGAAGAAGGTGGACAGCATCCCGATCACTGCTGCGGGTGTGAACTGCTCGCGTACCCGCGTAGCCGTTGTCAACGGCCCGATGCTCGTGTCCAATCCTCTCGCGTATGCCGAGCCTTCAGCCGGTATCTGGACGGCGTCGTGTCGTCAATGGACCGTCGTCCCGGTAGCCGATCGTGGAGCGGAACGAAAGCGCGGTGCGTGACCGGTCCCGACAGTGTGCCCGTCGGGCAGCGGCTGCTGGGCTTGTGATCCTGCCTGAGGCAGCAACAGGTTCACCCGCGTCCGGCCTCGAGCTCGTCGAGGTCGCGGGTTGCGAACCGCAGGTGCTCCCATTCCTCCTCGAGGATCACCTGCACGCACTGGCGCGCGGTCTCCGTCTGCGTCGGGTCGTTCGGGCTCGGGCGCACCTCGTCGAGCAACTCGGGCGTGGCCGCGGTGAGGAAGTCGCGGACCTGGGCTCGGCGATCGGCACGCACGGCCAGCACCTCTTCGTACGGCGGAGGGGGGCCAACATCGACGGCGGCGTGATTCAGCCCGAGCGGATGGGCGTCCTGACCGGACTGCAGTGCGCCTCCGGGAAGCCACTTGTCGGTGGCGAAGACTAGATGGCGAAGCGTCTGGGCGAACGACCACTCGCCCGCGACCGACTCGTCGACGGTGCCGAGTGGCATCGTGCCCGCACGCTCGACGGCGGCAGCCCACGCGGCCTCGAGCTTGGTCCACGCTGCCCTCAGGGCCTCAGGTGACTCCGCGGCCTGCTCCTCGCGTCCTGGGAAGCGTTTGTTGAGCTCGGCCTCGACGTACGGTCCGATGTCGACGCCGTTGACGGTGATCGGTTCACCGAACCTCAGCCACGGCGCGTCGATCTCCATCCCCCCGACGTCGCACCCGCGTATCACGACGCGCGCCAGGTCAGACTCGACGAACTTGGCACCACGCAGGTTGGTGTCGATGAATACT
>JAJKIB010000387.1 GCA_021154745.1 Mycobacterium sp. | reverse complement strand
ACACCGGACTCCGGGTTCTCCACCATCAGGTTGTCGGCTGCCACCGCCGCCACGTCGTGGTCATGCAGCCACGACGCACAGCGCCAGTCCAATCCTGCGCCCGGCTCGGTGCCGTCACCAGTCTCCAAAAAGCGTGCCCACCAACCGGTTCGGACCAGCACGATGTCACCCCGACCGATCGCGACACCTTGCGCCCGGGCGGCCTGGTCGAGTTCTTCGGGGGTGATCGGGTCACCCATTTCACAGAAGGTCGGCACCCCTCGCAGACGCACGATGTCCAGCAGCACGCCGCGCGACGTGATGCCCTTGCCGTCCACCTTGTCGATGCCGCAGTGGATCGCACCGAGGCTGGTCACCGAGCTCGCCGGGAACCCGTTGTACAGCTTGTCCTCGTAGTAGACGTGTGACAGCGCGTCCCATTGGGTGGCCGCCTGCAACGGCATGATGATCATGTCGTCGTTGAAACGCATTGGGCCGCTCTCGGAATAGCCGCTCAACTGAACGGCCGTGGGATTCTGCAGCCATTTGGGACCGTACTGGAGCAACGTGTTGGCGTCGCCGCCGTCGATCGTCATCACATGCATCGGGTTCTGCCGGTAGTGGAACGCGCCCTGCGGGCCCGACGAGCCGAAATCGACACCCAGGGGAAAGACCTTGCCGTGCCTGACGAGGCTGGCCGCCTCGGCGACCTTGTCCGCTGTTATGAAGTTCAGCGTTCCGATCTCGTCGTCGTCGCCCCAGCGCCCCCAGTTGCGAACATCATCGGCTACCCGACGGAAATCATTCATGCCGGCCATTACTCGCCTTTCCGCCTCTCGACTTCCTGGGCATCTGACAGGTCGCCGAAGATGCGCTCCGCCACCGCGCCGCCGTCCACCCAGATCACCTGGCCGGTGATATACCTCGCCGCATCGCTGTTGAGGAAGACCAGCACAGTCGCCTGCTCGTCCGCGTATGCGACGCGGCCGAGAGGGGTCTGGAAAGAATCCAGGAACTTCTGCCCGTAGGCCCCCCGCAGCTGGTCGAGGATCGGCGTTTCCGTCACACCGGGAGCGGTGCAGTTGATCCGGATTCCCTTGGCCCCCAATGTGCCCACGTTGGCCATCCCGTAGAGGATGATCGCCTCCTTCGACAACCGATACCCGCCGCCATCGGCGACCGGCTCCGGATGGCGCCGACACCACTCGATCCCGTCGGACATCGACTCGGTGTCGAGCAGACCGGCGGTGACGACTGCATTCTCCCGATAGGCCGATGCCGCCAGCGACGACACGTTCGCGATCGCCGACCCCGGCGGCATCATCGGCACCAATGCTTCGGTGAACTGGCGGGTGCCGAGGAAGTTGACGGTGACCACCCGCAGCGGATCGCCGATGCCCGATGACACGCCTGCGACGTTGAAGAGCGCATCGACCGGGCCCTCGATCGACGCGATGGCACGGTCGATCGACGCCGGTTCGGACAGATCGACCTCGTGGAACTCCTTGAGCTGCAGCGCAGGACGTCGCAGGTCGAGGCCCACGACCTCCGCGCCGAACTCCGTGACCTGACGCGCGACATGTTCACCGATACCCGACGCACAACCGGTGACGACGACGCGCTTCCCGTCGTAGCGCCACAGCTCGTCAATCTGAGTCACGGCTCAATGCTTGTCGGCCGCGGGATTCCTGCTGGTCCACCCTTCTCCTGCCTTGAGTTTCGCGGCAGCCTGCTCGATACCGGCGTTCATTTCGTCCATCGCCAAGGACACCTCGTTGGCGGTGTAGTTTTCGCGGCCGGTCGGCAGACCGCCGAACGCATAGCGCTCGTCGAACACGGGCGCCTTGGACACCGGCCTGCGAGCCTCGACCTTCTCGATGATCGGCTCCAGTCGCTTGGCCTTATCGGCGACCGCCTTCTCGTCGCGCTCGATGAACTCGGGCAGCACCTCCTTGCCCATCAACTCGATGGATTCCATCGTCGCCTCGTGACTGCGCGGGGTGAGCAGCAGGATCAGTTCGTCGACGCCGCTCTCCTCGTAGCCGCGGAGAAACTCACGCACGGTGGCCGGGCTGCCGATCGGCCCTCGGCCGGGGCCGTAGACAACGCTCGGATCCTTCTCGATCTCTTCAAGATGACGTTGCCAGACACCGGTCCGTCCCGGCGTGTGCATGCCGGTCATGTAGTAGTGCATAATGCCGAACGCGAAGAAGCCGCCGCCCAAGCCGAGCCGTTCGACGGCTTGCTCGTCGGTGGGGGCCACCATCATCGACAGGTCACCGCCGATGGCGAGGATGTTCGGGTTCATCTGCGGTGTGACGGGCGCGCCGTTCTCCTCGAACTCCTTGTAATAGCCGTTGACTCGCTCCGTGAGCGGCCCGGGTCCGGTGTAGGCGAAGCTCAGCGCGCCGAGGCCTCGTTGCGCGGCCATCTGCACCGACGCCGGCCTGGTACATGCGACCCACACCGGCGGGTGCGGCTTCTGCAGCGGCTTGGGAACCACGTTGCGCGGCGGCATTTCGATGTGCTGACCCTTGAAGCCGGTGAACGGCTCCTCGATCATGCAGCGGATCGAGACTTCGAGCGCTTCTTCCCACATCGTCCGCTTGTCCGCGGGATCGATACCGAATCCGCCGAGCTCGCCGACCGACGACGATTCGCCCGTTCCAAACTCCACCCGGCCGTTGGAGAGAAGATCGAGCGTCGAAACGCGCTCGGCGACCCGCGCAGGATGATTGACCGCCGGCGGAAGATGCATGATGCCGAACCCGAGCCGAATGTTGCGGGTGCGCTGGCTCGCTGCGGCGAGGAAGATCTCCGGTGCCGTCGAGTGGCAGTACTCCTCGAGGAAGTGGTGTTCGGTCAACCACACCGTCGAAAACCCGGCCTTGTCCGCCGCCTCCACCTCGTCGAGGCCGTCCTGAAAGAGCTTGTGCTCGTCGTCAGGCGTCCACGGCCGCGGCAGCGGGAACTCGTAGAACAGCGAAATCTTCACTTGCTTCCTCCTTGGAAGATCGAGCGGTCTTGCTGGTTGCTCTCGGATGTGCTTGCGATGTGTTTGGCAGCGACGTAGCCGAACGTCATGGCAGGCCCAATGGTGGCGCCTGCCCCCGCGTAGCTGCGTCCCATTACGGCTGCGGACGCGTTGCCCACGGCGTAAAGGTTTTTCACCAAGCTGCCGTCGTCGCGGAGCACGCGGGCGAATTCGTCGGTGCGCAGCCCTCCGGACGTGCCGAGGTCGCCGAGGATGATCTGGAACGCGTAGTAGGGCGGCTTGCCCAGCGGATACATATTGGGGTTGGGCAGAGACGGGTCGCCGTAGTAGTTGTCGTAGACGCTGTCGCCGCGGTTGAAGTCGTCGTCGTGACCCTTGCGTGCAAGCTCGTTGAAGCGGTCGGCGGTCGCGCGCAGGTTTGCCGCCGGCACGCCGATCTTCGTCGCGAGTTCTTCAAAGCTGTTGGCCTCCTTGATGACACCGGAATCCAACCAGGTCTTGGGTACCTTCCAACCGGTGGGCACCGGCGCGAACGGAACCTTCGGGATCGGGAGGTGACCGGCGACGACATATCGGTGAAACGACCGGATGTCGGTGATCAGCCAGCACGGAATGTGCGTGACACCGGAGCGTTGGCCGTCGATCATCGCGTGGGCGAAGTCCATGTACGGCGCCGCCTCGTTGATGAACCGCTTCCCGTCGCCGTTGACGACGAACTGCGGCGGCATCATGCGCTCGTTGAGCATGAACTGCAGACGCCCGTCCGGCCAGCAGATCGCCGGAAACCACCATGCCTCGTCAAGCAGGTCGGTGGCGCCGCCCACCTTCTCCCCCGCGCGGATGCCGTCACCCATCGCGGCGGGATTTCCGAAGCTCCAGTCCTTTTCCAGTTCCGGGATGTGCTCGCGGCGCCACGCCATGTCGTGGTCGAATCCGCCGCTGGCCAGGATCACGCCGCGCCGCGCGTGGATGCGCCGTTGGCGCCCGTCCTGTTCGACCACCGCTCCCGTCACGGTCCCGTCGACATCGGCGATGAGTTCGGTCATGGGCGAGTTCAGCCACAGCGGGATGCCTTGCTGTTTGAGCGCCAGCCGCAGGCGCGCGGCCAGCGACTGGCCGATGGCGGCCATCCGGTCGCCGAAAACCCGCGCCCGGAACATCCGCCAGATCAACTTCGCCAGGACGGCTTTGCCGCGCCAATTCTGGCGCACCTGATAGAACAACCGGAGATCCTTCGGGGCGAACCAGATACCCTTGGGCGCCAACGCCAACGGCTGCAGCAGGTTCTGCTGCTCGTCGCCGAGCTTGCGCAGATCAATCGCAGGCACGTTGATGGTGCTGCCGAGTTCGGAGCCGCCGGGTAGCTCGGGATAGTAGTCGGCGTATCCGGGCTTCCACACGAATTCGAACCAGGGGCTGAGGTTTTCGAGAAATTCCATCATCTCCGGTGCGGTGTCGACGTACTGGCGCAGTCGCGAGTCGCTGACCAGACCGCCGGTGATCTGTTTCAGGTACTCGAACACCCCGTCGGGATCCGGGACGTAGCCCTCTTTGCGCTGGCTTGGCGCCCGAGGCACCCAGATGCCGCCGCCGGACAGCGCAGTGGAGCCGCCGAACTGAGGAGACTTTTCGACGACGAGCGTGTCGAGCCCGGACGCGTCGGCGGCGAGTGCCGCGGTCATGCCGCCGCCGCCCGATCCGATGACGAGCACATCCACGGTGTGGTCGAACGAAGTCACGGGTTCAGCACCGCCGTTCGGATGGCGAATCCTGCGATCAGTTCGGGGGCTGCCCGGTAGAACCGCTGCTGCGTCTTGTAGCGTCCGTGGGCAGCCATCGCCGCGAATGCGGCCACCCACGTTCGGATTTCGTGCGCCGAGTGGCCGGCCTCTTGCTCGATCCAGCTGTTCGACCAGGCATCGACCTCGGGGAGCCGGTTCGAATCGAGTAGCTCGAGAAAGGCGTGATCCCAGTCGGGATTGAGGGGCTGCAGCGGTCCCTGTCCGTCGGCGAACGCGCGCGCGGCATCCATGACCGCCACTTGTCGGGCCTGTCGCTGCTCAGGTGTCATCGGTTCGCCGTGCACAATCCTGTTCAATGCAGCCGCCGGGGCCGTCGCCAACGTCGGCACAGGCGGATCGTGGGACAGCCCACCGGATCCGACGACGAGGACTCGCTGACCCAGGGTCGCGAGGTGCGTTCCGACTGCGGCACCCAATGCCCGCACCCGGCGCAGCGGCCCGAGCGGTGTGGCTACCGAGTTGATGAAAATCGGGATCACCGGCCGCGCCGTCGCATCTCCGAACAGCTTCTGCAGCGGTTGCACCGTCCCGTGGTCGACGTCCATGGCAGCCGAGATCGCCACGTCGACGCCGGACTCGAGAATGGCACTGGCGCAGTCGGTTGCGACGTCGGCAGGCACGTCGAGGGGTCCCTCATGGGTGCCGTAGTCGCCGACGCCCTGTGCCGCGGTGCCGATGCAAAACGGCGGCATCGTCCTGTAGAAGAACCCGTTGTAATGATCCGGCGAGAAGATGACCACCAGTTCCGGGTCATAAGAGGCGACGAAGTCACGCGTCTGCGCGAGCGCGGACTCGATGTCGTCAAGGAGTTCCTGCGACGGTCCCGGAAGATTCAGAAGCGGGCTGTGTGACATACAGCAGAGGGCCAGTGGCATCGTTACCTCCTCCCTGGGTCAGACAGAGGACATTGAACAGTGATGCGGACAGTTCGGGCGCGCGTTGGGCGATGCAGGCTCCGGCGATGCAGCGATCGGGGCGCAGGAAGAGCACGGAATCGGTGTGGATGTCGAACCACGACTTCAGCGCGCCGGTGCGGTCGCCGACGATGACGACGTCGGGGTCGTCGTGTCCCGTCCAGTGCAGCTGGGTCATGGGCCGTGCGGCAATAAGCTTGGCCCCCAATGTTTTCCACCGGTCAAACGCTTCATCGCCGAGCAGTGCGCGGGGGTTGTTACTCCAGCACAGCACGGCGAAGCCGGATCCCAGCACGTCGTCGAGCAGAACGTTCTGCTCTTCGCGCGTGTCGACGCGTGGCTGAATGAACAGCGTGCCCGTTGGCGCGGTCTCAGAGCGGGGCTCGGTGTGGCAGACGGCCCCCTGTTCGTACCGGGGCATCGGCTTGAACCGCATCTCGAGGATGTACCGCTTGAGCGAGGGCACCGCGGACGCGGCGTGTATGACCCGATCCCGCAGCGACGCCAGCCGTCGGTTCGTCGGCGAAATGACCCGCCCGACCAACGTGGACAGGTCGATCATCGCGCGAGCATGCTTGCGCCGTTCGAGGTCGTAGGTGTCGAGTAGTGCGTCGTCGGCGTGGCCGTTGACCACAGCGGCGAGCTTCCACCCGAGGTTGGCCGCGTCACGAATGCCGCTGTTGTAGCCCTGCCCCTGCCATACCGGCATCAGGTGTGCGGCGTCGCCCGCCAGCATCAGCCGGCCCTTCCGGAACGCACCTGCGATGCGCGAGTGGTGGGTGTAGACCCGGTGCCGGATGATGTCGACGCGCTCGGGGTGCGGGACCAGCTGCGCGAGCATGCGCCTGACGAACGCCGGATCCTCGGCGTCTTCGTCGGACTCGTCGCCGTGAATCATGAACTCGAAGCGCCGAATTCCGTGAGCGATGGAGATCGAGACGTATGGCCGCGCGGGATCCGCGCCCACCTCGCTATTGGGATGGCCGAGCGGATCGTTGGCGCAGTCGATGACGAGCCAACGTGTCGAGGAGGTGGTGCCGTCGAACGACACACCCATCAGGCGGCGGGTGACGCTGCGGCCGCCGTCGCATCCGACCACATAGCGTGCCCGCACGGGCTCATGACCATCCGCGAACTCAACCGTTACGCCGTCACGGGTTTCCGCGCAGCCTTCCATCCGTCGGTTCCACGCCACCTCAACGTGGTCGAATCGGTCCAGCCCCACCAGCAATTCGGCGTCGACCATAGGCTGAACGAAGCCGTTGCGCTTGGGCCAGCCGAATCGGGCATCCGGCGGCGCCATTTCGGCGAGCAGCCGGCGCTTGGCGTCGAAGAACCGCAGGATCTGGTTCGGCACGGTGTGCGGCAGAACCCGGTCAACCAGGCCGATCGACTGGAACGTGCGCAGCGCCTCATCGTCCAGCCCGACACCACGGGGGTAGTCGATGATGGAAGGGCGTTCATCGACCACCAGCGTGCGGACGCCTCGCAGGCCAAGGATGTTCGCCAGCGTCAGGCCCGAGGGTCCAGCCCCGACGATGACGACGTCCGCTTCCTTGCTCATCGTCACCGTCCCAACAGGAAGTCGAGATGCAGCGAGTTGAACGTCTTTGGGTCCTCGTACTGAGGCCAGTGCCCACAGCCCGGCATGACCTCGAACCGGGCACCGGGGATCATCGATGCGATGCGCCGGCCTTCGGCGACGTCGGCGGTCGGGTCGTCACTGGTCCAAACCACCAACGTCGGCGCGGTGATCGTCCCGTACTCGGCCGGACCGAGCAGGTTGCGTGCGCGGATCTCGGGATCCTGCAGCGCCATAATGTCTTTCATCGCGGCGACAAAACCCGGCTGGCGGTAGACGCGTTGCCTGCTCGCGACGATGTCGTCGTAGTCCTTGTACTTGTCGGCCATCAACCACTTGATGCGGGCCTGCACGGTCTCCCATGTCGGGTTCTCGGCGGCGGCCATCGACAGCGTGATGATCCGCTGCATCACCTCGGGATCGGCTTGCGAGCCGCCCGCGGTGTTGAGGACCAGGCGGTCGATCCGATCCGGGTGATCGGCGGCGGCGCGGGCCGCGACCCAACCGCCGAGTGACTCGCCGCTGATGTGTGCGCGCTCGGCGCCGATCGCGTACAGAAACGACATCAGGTGATCGACGTAGTGCCTGACCTCGAGAGGATGACCCGGCTTGTCGGTATATCCGTGGCCGAGCATGTCGATCGACCACGTGGAGAAGTGCTCGGCGTGGGCCTCCAGGTTGCGCACGTATGCCTCGGCGTGGCCGCCGGACCCGTGGAGAAAAACCAGAGCCGGACTGCCCGGATCACCGGCGTGCAGATAGCGGGTCCGCACTCCGCCGGCGTCGAGGTAGCCCTGCGAGAACGGGACGCCCTGAAGATCGCTCCAGACGCTCTCGAACTCCCCCACTGGTGACCCTCTCTTGACGCCGAGAATGTGATTCTCGTATTTTGTAAGCACTCTGCTCATTTATCGCACATCCATGTGCACTATAGTCAGAGGATCACTCTCGCGAGTGCTGTATGTCAAGGAAGGGGCCCGCCATGGCTGCGTCGGCCAGTGAGGCGAGCAGCAGTGCCGCCCCGAACGGTGCGCCCGGATCACAGACGCTGGCCAGGGGTTTGGCGGCGCTGCAACTGGTCGCCGCATCTCGAACCGGGTTGTCGGTGCAGCAGGTCGCCGACGACATCGGCGTTCACCGCACCATCGCGTATCGGCTGCTCAGCACGCTGGCGCAGTTCCGGATGGTCGCCAAGGGCGAGGACGGCCGATACCGGTCGGCCGCCGGACTCGCGGTGTTGGGAGCTTCGTTCGACAACAACGTCCGGCAGTTGAGCGTGCCCACGCTGCGTGGATTGGCCGATGAACTCGGCACCACGGTGTCACTCCTCGTCGCCGAGGGCGATCAGCAGGTGGCGATCGCGGTGATCGTGCCGACCAACGTCTTCTATCAGCTGAACTTTCACGAGGGCAGCCGATATCCGCTGGAGCGGGGAGCCGCCGGGATCGCTCTGCTCGCAAGCATGCCGCCGCGCCCAGGAGAGCGTGACCTCGTTCCGCAAGCGCGCCAGCAGGGTTGGGTCATCACGCATGGCGAGGTAGAGCCAAACACATACGGCCTTGCCGTGCCGGTGAAGCGGCGGCCGCCGTCTCCGCCGACATGCATCAACCTCATTTCTCACCGCGAGGATGTGGTGTTGGGAGGCAGGGACGCGGTCATCAACGGGGCCAACGAGTTATCCGCGATCCTGAGCTGAAGGGATGAAATCGTGAACGACTGGGACAACGACGTCGACGTGGTTGTGCTGGGAAGCGGCGGTGCGGGATTGACGGCCGCGCTGACTGCGGCGAGCAACGGCGCGTCCGTGGAGGTCTACGAGAAGGCCACGACCGTCGGTGGCACAACCGCGGTGTCGGGCGGCATCGTCTGGATTCCGGCGCACGGTCGCGCGGCCGACGGTGAGTTGCCGGTCGAGGACGCGATGGACTATCTCCGTGCCCAGTCGCTCGGTTTCATGGACGACGAGCTGATGCAGACGTTCGTCAGGACGGGAGCGGAGATGCTGGATTACATTGAGGCGCATTGCGATCTGCGATTCGAGGTCGCCGAAGGCTTCCCCGACTACAAACCGGAGTTGCCGGGTGGACGGCCGTCTGGCGGGCGGTCGTTGAACGCCAAGCCGTTCGATCTGTCGCGGCTGGGCGATTGGCGGGGTCGGATCACGGCGTTCCCGGCGGACTTCAGCAATGTCGGTATCGACGCCGAGACCCGGGCCCGTATCCACGCCTCGGTGGACGAAGAGGGTGACTACTGCGTGGCCGGTACGGCGCTGATCGCCGGGCTGCTGACGGGGTTACTCGACATCGGCGTGGTACCGCGAACGGATGGCCGCGCCGTGGACCTGATCTCCGATGGTGTACGGATTACCGGCGTACGTATCACCCATGAAGGCAAGGATTTACGCGTGCGCGCTAAGCGTGGCGTCGTCCTGGCCACCGGTGGGTTCGAGTGGGACCCCAAGCTAGTCGAGGCATATCTGCGCGGCCCGATGCACGGTGCGGTGTCACCGCCGAACAACACCGGCGACGGGCTGCGCATGGCGATGGCACACGGCGCCGACCTGGCGAACATGGGCGAAGCCTGGTGGGTGCCGATCGTGCAGCTGCCGGGCGACACCTTCGCGGGACATCCGCGCAGCCGTAGCGTCCGGCTCGAACGGACCAGGCCGCGAAGCATCATCGTGAACCGGGCCGGCAAGCGGTTCCTCAATGAGGCCGGTGAGTACAACTCGATGGCCGGGCCGTTCCAGTACCTGGACCCGCGCAACGGTTACGCGAATGACCCGGCCTGGATCGTCTTCGACTCGCTCCATCTCAAGCGTTACGGATTCCTCGGGGTGTTGCCCGGCGAGCCGGCCCCGGATTGGTTCTCGCCGTCGGCCGATCTCGCCGAACTCGGTGCCAAGACAGGCATCGACCCCGACGGCCTGGCACGCACGTTGGCTGAGTGGAACGACAACGTCGCCCACGAGACTGATCCCGACTTCGGCCGCGGCTCAAGCGCTTACGACGGGTACTGGGGTGACGATAAGGCAACCACCACGGCGGGCAAGACGCTGGGTCCCATCGACACGGCCCCGTACTTCGCGGTGCCTGTGTCGATCGGCGCAATGGGGACCAAGGGCGGCCCGCGGACGGACCGCGACGGCCGCGTCCTGCATGTGAACGGCTCGCCCATCCCGGGTCTGTATGCCGCGGGCAATGCGATGGCCGGCGCGACGGGCAAGGCCTACGGCGGCGCAGGCGGAACCCTCGGTCCGGCAATGGTGTTCGGCTACCGCGCGGGGTTGGCGGTCTCCGCGCGAGCAGACGCTAAGGCACCCTGACATCGGAGTGTCGCGGTCAGTTTGCGTCTGCTCGCAGAAGCTTTAGCACGCTACCGCTGAGCCGATGAGGTAGCTGCCGAGCAGACACACCGCCATCAGCACGACCCAAGCATCGGTGAGACGGCGCAACAATGCGGGGGCATGTCGTACTTCCATGAACTCCCGGAAGATGATGCGCACCTTGACAAGCGCGATGACGATCGCGCTCACGGTGACGACGGTGCTCGCGCTCAGCATCCCGTCGTTATCGGCCCTGTCGTCCAGCCAGATGTAGGCAAACGTCATCGCCGACAGGATGAGCCACACGATCGCCAGTCTCTTGTTGAATGTTCGGATCACCGATCACCTCACGACGTAGAGCAATGCAAAGATCAGGACCCACAGGAAATCGACGGTGTGCCAGTAGGTGGCGCACGTCTCGACCAGCTGCTGCGATCGCCGAGCAGGGCTCCACAGCTGATAGACGGCGACGCCCATCACGATGAAGCCGATCAGCAGATGCAGTAGGTGGATCGACGTCAAGAAGAAGAAGTGCTGGAAGAACTCATTGGTGGTGAACGTGTTCCCGAGACGAATCTCCTTCACCCACTCGAGCACCTTGGAAACCAGGAACGCGACACCGAAGCCGATCGTCAGGAACGCGTCCCTCAGTGCCTCCCGGTACGCGCCCTCGCGGGACGCCTGGACGCACCGGGCGATCGCCCACGAACTCAGCAGCAAGGCGATGGTGTTGAAGATCCCAAAGCGAAGGTCCAGGTCAGCCTGGGACTGCAGGAAAAGGTCCCGGTTCTGGATACGGCCGATGAGGTAGACCGAGAAGTACCCCGTGAAGAGCAGCGACTCGAAAAGGACGAACACCCACATGTCCGGCTGCCCCGGCACGAACCTGACAGGCTTGCGCTTGGCCTGCTCCGTCGAGGAGTCTGCCTGCAGATTCGTCATTGCGATGCCCCCACCGAATCTGGCTGACTACGTGTCTCTTTGGGCGGTAGGTCAGGCAATGGACCGGTACCGAAATCCTCGCGTTGGATCATCTTCCGCAGCAGGACAATGAAACAGGCGGTGTAAGTGACGAACACGACCATGTTGATCCACCATGCGATCGCGCCGTTCCAGGCGAAGACGCCGCGTTGAAATATCCATGCCGGCGCGACGACAACTTCGGTCAGCGCATTGCAGAGCCCCAGATAACCGAACCACTTCGGAAAGACCCGGTTCTTGTCGATCAGTATCGCGATCAGCCACACCAAAGACCCGATCATGAAGACGCCCATGGTGCCACTGAATGACAGGAAAGCGAAATCGTAGAGCCAGTGGATTATTTCGGGATCGCGGTCCGGCCGTAGGGCGCCAACGGTCATCGCGATGGCCATCACCAGCATTCCGGGAATAGCGCTGAGCGAGTACATGATCAGGTACGAATACCCGAGGATGCGACTGACTGACATGCGCCGCATCGAGTACGCGAGGAGCGCATTCATCGGCGCGCACATCCCTGAGATGAGGAACACGATGCCGAACCCGGCCAGAAGACCAAAGTGCCGCTCGCTGAACCACTGCAGGACCGCCGGGGTATCCCATGCCGGACTCGGCGGCGGCTGCACCCGGGTGACGAGGAAGAACAGCACACCGTACAGCTGGTAGAAGATGACCATCACCCACCACGCGAACCACAGCTCGCGCTTGGGATGGTGACGGAAGTTCCAGAGGAACCGGCTGAGCGGAGAGCCCTCAGCCGTCACGGATTCGGCTGTCGGCGTACTCATGCGGCGACAGGCTCCTCGGCTCGCCGACGCAGGATGGTTTGGCCGAGGACGACCCCCATGACGACGATCCAGGTGGCGATCGCGATGTTCTTGACCCAGAAGGACAACAGCCCGTCCCACGCCAACGGACCGCTGAATGTCATCGCGCCAAAGGCGGCAGGCGCCAAGGCGACCGCGACAAGAAGGTTGAAGTGCGCCACCCAGGATTTGAAAACGGGTTGCTCCTGGCGGTCCCAGTAGATCGCCAGCGCCAGTAGTAGGCATTGGGCGATCAGGTACGGAACCAGAATGGTGAAGGTGACCCACGCCAGATCGTTGAGCAGCTGGGTCAACTCCGGCGAACGCTCTGGCCGGAAGGAGCCGAGGAGCCAGAATATGTTGGCAATCAAGAAGAGACAGGGCGGTCCGCCGGCACAGCCGATCAGGCTGTAGGAGAGGATCGGCGTCCGGTGAGCCATCCGGCGCACCTGCATCGCCAACAGCATGACTGTGGGTATCAGACCCACGCCGAACCAGTTGAACAAGATCATGCTGTAGCGAATCCGTGCGGTCTCATCGCGATAGAAATCCGCGACCGCGTCCGCAGACATGTTTGGCGACATGGGGTGCAGAAACCCAGGGAATAGAAAGAAGGCCGACACCCAAATGATCGCGATCGCGGGCAAGGTCCAGAAAAGGATCAACTCGCCATCGGTGCGTCTCATCGTCGAACCCCTTCACACGTAGCGTTGGTTGCCGATCGGCAACTTGGACGGTAGCCGATCGGCAACCGGATGGTCAATCCTCGGTTACCCTCGGGCTGTGACGTCCACGCAAGCCGGTCGGAAATTCAGCGAGATCACGCGCACCGCCGCTCAGACCCGGGTTCTCGACGCGGCGTTGAAGTTGATCGCTGAGCGCGGGGTCAGCGGCACGTCGCTGCAGATGATCGCCGACGAGATGGGCGTGACGAAGGCGGCCGTCTACCGCCAGTTCAAGACCAAGGAAGAGATCGTCATCGCGATCACCGAGCGGGAGATGAGCAGGCTCGAGGATGCGGTGGAGGCCGCCGAGGCGGAGGGACACGAGCTGCGGGCGCGGGAAGTTCTGCTAGACAGGATGATCGAGCAGGCCGTCGACCGGCGCGGCGCGTTCAGCGTTCCGCTGTTCGACCCGGTCATCATCCGCCTGCAGGCCGAGTACGAACCGTTTCAGCGGTTCATCGAACGCCTTTACGCGGCACTGCTCGGCACGGAGGCTGGGGTCGAGGCGCGCCTGCACGCGGCAATGCTTTCGAGCGCGATCAGCGTCGCGGTGATGCACCCGCTGCTCGCCGACGTCGACGGCGAGACACTGCGCGCGCAGCTGAACAAGATGACGCGCCGGATGCTCAATCTGCCCGCGTCAGCCGACAGCGGCAGCTAGGTCGATAGTTCCCGTTTGGATTGCGGCGATAACTCCGCCGTCCACCAATAGATCGACACCTGTGATGAATGCTGCGCCTGGTCCGAGAAGAAATTCGGTCGCGGCCGCGATGTCTTCCGGCGTGCCGATGCGTCGCACACCGGCGTTGTCGACCATCGTCCGCATGAGCCCGCCGGACTCGCCGCTGAGTTCCAGCCGACCCATCGCGGTTGAGATGACTCCTGGGCTGATGCAATTGATGCGGGCACCCCGCAGTCCCCATGCGCTCGCTGACGCCGCAACCCGGATCTGGTTGGCACGCTTGGCGAACGGGTAGGCAAGGCGACTGTCAGTAATCGCCTTGCATACATCGAGGTTGAGCAGTTCGTCGGTGGGCGTCTCGGCCAGTTGCCGCTGCACATCGGGATCGAGCGCAGGCTGTATGTGGGCAGCCATGCTTGTGATGACGACAGCTGCGCCGCCCGGCTCGATGACACGGCCGAACTCTTCGAGGGTGAGCGCGACACCGAGCAGATCCACGGCCAGAACTTTGTCGGCGGATGCCTGCTGCGGCGAAAGGCCTGCTGTGTGAACCACGGCGGTGACCCGGCCGGCCGAAGCCGCCACATCGGCCACGGCCGCCACCGAGGCGCGGGATGTGACGTCGACCTGCTGCGTCACGACGTGATGACCGTCGGCGCTCAGCACCTCTGTGGCCGCCTTCAATCCAGTTTGACTGATATCCGCGAGCACGATGACGCGACCGGCACCGACGCGACGGGCGGTCGACAGACCCATTCCGCCCGTGCCGACGACGACCAGAACTTCCTTGTCACTCGAACGAGGCGTCATCGATCTCCTTTGCGAATAGCCGCTCGGCGGCGGCGTACGGGTCGTACGTGGACTCGGCGACTTGCTGCGCCAACCGATCCAATTCTGGGTGGTTACGCAGCAGGGTCTGTGCCAGCGACAGAATCTGTGCACGGGCACGTGCGTTGCGCCGCCTAGGTGTATCGGTCCGGTGAAACTCATCGATCGTCTCAACGAGCTCTGGAATTCCTTCGCCTTGTGCGGCAACGAGTTTGAGGATCGGCGCCATCGTCTCGGCTCGCAGGTCCCGCACGGTCTGATCGGCGCCTTCGCGGTCGGCCTTGTTCACCACCACGATGTCAGCGACTTCGAGCAGGCCCGCCTTCGCGGCCTGTACCGCGTCGCCCGCACCAGGATTCAGGATCAGTACCGTCGGATCGGCGATCGCGGCGATCTCGATCTCCGACTGACCGACGCCGACCGTCTCCAACACGATCAGGTCGTACGACAACGCAGCCAGCAGCCTGATGGCAGCCGGCACCGCAGCGGCCAGTCCTCCGAGGTGTCCTCGGGTGGCCACCGAACGGATCAGCACGTCGGGATCGTTGATATGCGCGGCCATTCGAATCCGGTCGCCCAGCAGCGCTCCACCGCTGTATGGCGACGACGGGTCGACCGCGAGTACCGCGACTCGCATCTCGCGCTCTCGATAGGCGCTGACCAAAGCGCCGACCGTCGTCGACTTGCCCGCCCCGGGCGGTCCTGTGATGCCCACGATTCTGGGCGGCGTAGTCGCGCCGAGCGCGTCGAGAACCTCATTGCGACGCGGACTTTCGACCAGGCTCAGCAACTTTCCGGCCGCTCGGGTGGATCCGTTGCGCGCCGCGTCGATGAGCTCGTCGATGGTCATCGATTCGCAGCTTACGGGGCCGGAACCTCGATGACCGTTGCCGATCCCATTCCGCCACCGGCGCACATCGCCGCCACCCCGATTCCGCCGCCGCGTCTGCGCAGTTCGTGGACCAAGGTGACGAGCATCCGGGCACCTGTCGCGGCGACCGGATGCTGGCCGCGGCGCTCTGCACGGCGGCCTGGCCGGCGGCGCAGTGCCGATTGACCGCGAGGCCCGGCACCGAGGTGAGGCCCGCGGTGATCGCGGCATGGCGGGCAACGACGCCGCCGCCGTAGAGGCCCTCGCCCAGGATCACGTCGTTGATCTGCGGGCTATCGACATCCGCTGCCGCGGAACCCACGACGTGCTCCGCCAGCTGGTAAGCATCGGTGTCTCGCAATGTGCCCTTGATGGCAGTGCCAATGGGCGTACGCAGGGCAGACACGATGACGGCGTCAGGCATAGGCGTCTCCGTTTCGAATGAGAATGTTATTCTCTCAGTCCGAGAGTGCCAGTTGCAAGAAGGGGAACCACATGCAAATAGCAGGTAGCTCGGTGATCGTCGTTGGCGGAGCAGGTGGCCTGGGCGAGGCAACCGTCCGGCGCCTGCATGGCGCGGGCGCCAAGGTCGTCGTCGCCGACCTCGCAGATGACAAGGGCAAGCAGCTCGAGACCGAACTGGGAGTGCGCTATGTCCGCACCGATGCCACCTCGGAAGAGTCAGTCAATGCGGCAATCGCCGAGGCCTCGTCGCTGGCTCCGCTGCGGATCTCCGTCGACACGCACGGCGGTCCTGCCAGTGGCGGCAGGCTGATCGGCAAGGACGGCTCACCGCTGGACCTCGACGGTTTCAAGAAGACGATCGAGTTCTACCTGACCGCGGTCTTCAACGTCATGCGGCTGTCCGCCGCCGAGATCGCCAAGTCGGAGCCGCTCGAAGAGGGGGCCCGCGGTGTCATCGTCAACACTGCATCGATCGCCGGCTACGAGGGACAGATCGGTCAGCTCCCCTACTCCGCGGCCAAGGGCGGCGTGCTTGGCATGACGCTCGTTGCGGCTCGCGACCTGTCGCCACTCGGCATTCGCGTCGTGACCATCGCGCCGGGCACCATCAACACCCCGGCATACGGCAAGGCGGCCGACCAGCTCGAGCAGTACTGGGCTCCGCAGGTACCGTTCCCCAAGCGCATGGGCCGGTCGACGGAGTATGCGCAACTGGCGCAGAGCATCATCGAAAACGACTATCTGAACGGTGAAATCATTCGCCTCGACGGGGCGCTGCGGTTCCCGCCGAAATGAGTCTGCACAGCAAAGTTGCCTTCGTCGCAGGCGCGAGCCGCGGCATCGGTGCGACGGTCGCCGAGGCGCTGGCCCGCGAAGGTGCGGCGGTCGCGGTAGCGGCGCGCTCCGAGCAGGAGGGCAAGGTGCCGGGCACGATTCACGCTGTCGCCGACCGCATTACGGCTGCGGGTGGTTGGGCATTGCCGGTGCCGTGCGATGTCATCAGCGAAGGGTCGGTGGAAGCGGCTGTTGCGCGGACAGTCTCGGAGTTCGGCGGGATCGACATCCTTGTTGCCAACGCTGGCGTGCTGTGGCTCGGCCCGATCGAGTCGACGCCACTGAAGCGCTGGCAGCTGTGCTTGAACGTCAACCTGACGGGCGTCTTCCTAGTGACAAAGGCGGTCATCCCGCACGTCAAGGAGCGCGGTGGCGGGTCGCTGATCGCGATCACCACCACCGGCGTCAGCATGGTCGAGCACGGCTCCAACGCCTACTGGGTGTCCAAGGCCGGTGTCGAACGGTTGTATCTCGGTCTCGCCGCGGATCTGAAGCCCGACAACATTGCGGTGAACTGCCTCAGTCCGTCGCGGGTGGTGCTTACCGAGGGCTGGCAAGCGGGTGGCGGCGGCATGGAGATTCCGCCCGAAATGGTCGAACCGCCGGAGGCGATGGCCAACGCCGCTGTCCTTCTAGCACAACAGGATGCGAGCGGCATCACCGGCACCATCCAGCGCTCAGAAGGACTCGTCACCTAAGCGCGAGCACTAGCTACCGCGAACGCGCGTGTTTGCGCCCCGACACGCCGCGAAATGCGTGCACTTTGCGCACGTTCACCCATTGCAAACCTTGCGATTTACCAGCCGGAAAATGCAGTTTGGGCGCAATCTGGTGGCAGTGCCGATTTGCGGTGAGGAAGCGCTATGCCACAGCTCATGGGGTTCTCGCACATCGACTTGACGGTCTCCGACTGCGAGCGCACGGCAGTCTGGTGGCAAGAGATGGTTGGCTTCAAGCTCGTCAACCAGGGGCGTATCGAAGCACACGAGTTCAGATCAATGGTGCATCCGTCGGGCCTCGCCGTAACAGTGCTGACCCACGACGGGACCGCGAAAAGCGACGCCTTCGATGAACAGCGCGTCGGCCTCGATCACCTGGCATTCAGAGTCTCGGATCAAGACGAATTACAGCGATGGGTCACACATTTCGATGCGATGGGTGTCCCTCATTCGGGAATCGTCGACATCGGTTTCGGTCCCACTGTGGTCTTCCGACATCCAGACAACATCCAACTCGAGTTCTACGTCCACCCAGACCATTTCGAGCCGCGGATCTGAAGGCGCGAGTGTGCGCAATATGTACGCATATGCCGGCGTGTCGGTGTGCAGACATGCGCGCTCGCGGTAGTCGGAGTACTTAGGGGGCTACTGCTTGGCGATCAGACCGTCGACGATCTTGTTGAAATCGGCAGTACCGAAAGACACGTATTCGGACAAGTTGGCGTAGTCCAGCGACGCCATCACCGACTT
>JAJKIB010000386.1 GCA_021154745.1 Mycobacterium sp. | reverse complement strand
GTCCGACCGGACCGGTCACCTGAGGGAAGCCGATGCCCGCATTGACCGTGTAGTCGACGCCGGTGCCGCCGTCGGCACGGCCGGATACCTCGACGTGGATCAGGTCGGGCCGCACGCGGACCAGGGTGTCGTACGAATGCCATTGGCGTCCGGCCACGTTGGTGATCAGCACTCCGCAGTCGGCGATCAGACGCTGAATGAGGTCCTGCCCGTCGGGTGAACGGACGTCGACGGCGACGGAATGCTTGCCCTTGTTGAGCCCTGCCCAGTAGATGCTGTCGCCGTCGTGGGTCACCGGCCACCGGTGATAGTCGGCGGCACCGCCGACGGGGTCGATGCGGGTCACCTCGGCGCCGAGCTGTGCCAGCGTCATCCCTGCCAGGGGCACGGCAACGAAGCTCGAGATCTCGATGATCCGCACCCCGGCCAGAGGCCGCGTCGCATCCGGTGTTTCCGTCATCCGGTCAAGCTATCAACTACTTCTGCCCAGCTTCGTCGCTGCCGCTTCGATGGTCTCCTCCGACAGCAGTACCTGCAGGGCGGCGTCGCCGAGCGGAATGAAGCTGTCCATGCTGGCGACCCGGTCGACGGCACCCGAGAAGCCGCCGGTAATCAGTGCCGCGAGCACGCCTTCACCGACACCACCGGTTTCCCGTGTCTCGTCGACGATGAGGACCTTGCCGGTAGCGGCAGCCTCGCGGAGCAGGTCCTCCACCGGCAGTGGTGCCAACCACCGCAGGTCGACGACGCGGGTGCCGATGTCAGCGAGTTCCAGTCGGCGGGCGACGCGAAGACTCATCCGCAGGCCGTTGCCGAACGTGATGATCGTCAGGTCCGTGCCGTCACCGTAGACGCGGGCACGCCCGATGGGTGCGGTCGAATCGGACTCCGGATACGTTGCGAGCCAACCGTCGTCGCCGTCGTCGTGCAAGTCTCGGATGTGGTACAGCGCAATGGGTTCGACGAAGATGCAGACGATTCCCGCCGCCTTCGCGGCAGCAACGCACGCGTGCAGCATCGCGGCCGCATCGTCGGGACGCGCCGGCGAGGCGACGACCACCCCGGGGATGTCGCGCAGCGCGGCGATGGAGTTGTCGTTGTGGAAGTGCCCGCCGAACCCCTTCTGGTATCCGTAGCCGGCAACGCGGACCACCATCGGATTGCGGTACTGCCGGTTCGAGAAGAACTGCAGCGTCGCACCTTCGCCGCGGATCTGATCCAGGGCATTGTGAATGTATGCCAGGTACTGGATTTCGGGGATGGGAAGCAGCCCAGACACCCCGGCACCAAGCGCGAGACCGAGGATGGACTGCTCGTCGAGCAGCGTGTTGAACACCCGCGCCGAGTTGGTCTTGTTGAGCAGCCCGCGGGTGACGCCGTACACGCCGCCCTTGCGGGCGACGTCCTCACCGAAGATCATCGCCTCCGGGTATCGATCCAGGATGTCGTGTAGCGCACGGTTGATCGCCTGCGCAAGCGTCAACGGCGCGTCCGGCTCACCGGACCTCACGGTCGCGGCCAGCGACGCTGGAGATGCGGCGACGGCTTCCTCGAGGCTCTCCCCAAGTGGCGTCATCACCGCCGCGGCGCTGCCGAGCTGTGGCATATCGCCAACCTCGCGAGCAAGCTCAAACACGGTGGCGCGCTTGGCTTCGTAGCGTTCGAGCACCTCCGCGGGAGTCAGCGCACCGCGGTTGATCAACAGTTCGGCGGTGCACAGAACCGGATCCCGGTCGAAATCGGCGGCAATCTCGGCAGGCTGACGATAGGCCGGCTCGTAATCTGAACCGGCGTGTCCCATCAACCGGACCATCCGCAGATGCAGGAAGGCGGGGCGCCGGTGTACACGCACCCACAACGCCGCGGCAGCCGCGGCGTCGTACGTTGCCGCCACATCGGAGCCGTCGGCCTCGAAATACCGTAGCCCATCACGGTTTCCGTAAGTGTGCTGGATCCATCCCCGCGGCGTCGTGACACTGATGCCGATCCCGTTATCCTCGCAGACGAACAACAACGGCATCGGCACGCCCTGATACGCCGAGTGCAGCGCGGCGTTGATCGCGCCGACTGCCGTGGAGTGGTTTACCGACGCGTCGCCGAAGCTGCACACCGTGATGGCATCCACAGGCCACGGACATGCCACGCCCAGCTTCTTGGCCCGCGCGATGGAGAACGCGACTCCGAGGGCCCGCGGAAGGTGTGAGGCGATCGTCGAGGTCTGCGGAATGATGTTCAGGTCGCGGCGGCCGAACACCTTGTGCCGCCCGCCTCCGATCGGTTCCTCGGTGGCCGCCACCAGCCCGAGGAGCACGTCGCGCAACGGATCTCGACCGCCGACCTGTGCGGCGCGGGCCAGGAAGAAGCCGCCGGAGCGATAGTGCAGCATCGCGGGATCGGTCGGCCGCAACGCAGCCGCCACCGCAGCATTGCCCTCGTGCCCAGACGAGCCGATGGTGTAATAGCCCTTGCCCTGCGACCGCAACCAGCGGGCGGCCAGATCGAGGTGGCGGCTGCCGAGTTGAGCGTCGAACAGTGCCAGGCAGGCCTCCTCGGTGAGCCGTGAGTCGTCCCAGACTCCATCCCCCGCCGACCCGCTCAGGGCGGAGACGGTCGTAGTGAAATGCTCGTCGATCGGTTCGGTCAACCGAGCTCCTAAGGACTTATTGTCGGGCGTACCAATACGTTTCGGACGAACGCCACAATCTGCGCGGCACCCGCGCCATCGGTGTCCTGGTCCGGGTCGTAGATCGCCAGGCTGCCGCCGACGCACGACGCCGATCCGCTGAATAGTGCCGATACGAGGTCGGTGAGCTGGTCCCACGTCAGGCCGCCGGGTTCGTCGTCGACGTCGGGCAGGCCCTGGGCCGGGAACTCGACCGGATCGAGAACATCGAGATCGATGTGCAACCACCACCGGTCCACCTGACCCGACAGGTGCTCGATCGCGCGGCGGCCGGTGCCGGCTGGATCGTCGGCGACTTCGGCGAGCGGCGCGAGCCATACCGGGGAATCGGCGAGCGTGCCGACGTTGAACTGCCGCCGCCAGGCGTCGTCGCGTGGACCGAGTATCACCAATTGTTCGGGCCGCAACGCAGGCAGACGAGCGCCGAGTTCGCCGGTCAGCAGCCGACCGGTCAGGCCGAGCAGCAACCCGATCTCCGTGTTGGCCGCCTCGCCATCCTCGGACACGTCCAACGGCATGGTGTCCTCGTGGCCGTCGATGAACACCAGCCCGACGTCGCCGACGTGATCACGCAGGCCGCTGACGATGCCCAACAGCGTCGAGCAATCGCCCCCGTAGACGAACGGGAACCGGCCCGCATTCACCACCGCCCCCACCTTGCGATTGAGCGCGTCGGTCATGGCAAGCAGCGCACGTTCGTTGATCAGGCTGGTCGACGCGCCACGGGCCGGATCCGGATCGGGCAATGCGAGGTCGTCATCGTCGATGACGTGGTGATGGTCGAACGCGTCGCGCAGGCCGGCATCACGCAGTGCACCCGCCGCACGCGCTTGATGGCCGGCCCGTCCGTAACCGTCGAACGGAACGCCGATCAATTCGATGTCGGAGATTGCCCCGCTCCTCACGTCCGCGCTAACCCGCTCGCCCCTCGATGACCAGCGCGCTGTCACCCGAGCGGATCAACAGCATTCCCCGGTCACCGTCGACGATCACACCCCGAGATTAGGTCGTATAGCGGCGCGAGCTCGACGATCAAACGAGTTCGATGCAATCGGCGATCGAGTCCAGCACCCGGCTGGGCCGGAATGGGTACCGCTCGATGTCCGCGACAGTCGTCGATCCGGTGAGCACGAGGATTGTCTCCAGCCCCGCCTCGATGCCGGCGACGACGTCGGTGTCCATCCGGTCGCCCACCATCATGGTGCTCTCCGAGTGGGCCTCGATCCGGTTGAGCGCACTGCGGAACATCATTGGGTTCGGCTTGCCGACGAAATAGGGGTCGCGCCCGGTGGCCTTGGTGATCATGGCGGCGACCGAGCCCGTGGCAGGCAGTGGACCTTCGGCGGACGGGCCGCTGACGTCCGGGTTGGTGGCGATGAACCGCGCACCGGCGAGGATCAGCCGGATCGCCTTGGTGATCGCCGTGAACGAGTACGTCCTGGTCTCGCCGAGCACCACGAAGTCGGGTTCATGATCAGTGAGCGTGTAGCCGACCTCGTGCAGCGCGGTCGTGAGGCCGGCCTCGCCGATGACGTACGCCGACCCGCCCGGCAGCTGATCCGACAGGAAGGCCGCAGTGGCCAGCGCGGACGTCCAGATCGAGCCTTCCGGCACGGAGAGACCCGAGCGCAACAACCGGGCGGATAGATCCCGCGGGGTGAAGATCGAATTGTTCGTCAGCACGAGGAACGGTCGCCTCTCGTCGACCAGGCGCTGCAGGAATTCCGCCGCGCCCGGCAGTGCATGTTCTTCGCGGACGAGCACGCCGTCCATATCGGTGAGCCAGGATTTCGGTGGGGTACGCACGGCGTCAGTCTGTCAGTTCGACGCGGGTCGCAGGCGCCTGTTCCACCATGTGGGGTTTCGACGCGCTTGAGTCCGCAGCCGTTTGAACTCCCACCGTTGCGCCCCAATCAGTATCGGTGCCAACGCAATTGACATCGTGGCATTCGCGAAATCGCGATTCTCGCTGAGGCCACCCAGGGCCGCGACTCCCGATATGTGCAGGATCACGTTGTACGGCGTCATCACCCGGCCCCGTTGAGTGCGGCAAACGTGCCGTCATCGGAGCGCGGGCGCACCAGGGCTGCGCGAAACAGCCACGCCGAGGCGGCGGCCCACCCGATGGCCGCGGGCGCTCTGCCGATGAAGGACGCGAGCGGCATCCCCACACCGCTGACGAGTTCATAGAACACATGCGCGGCGATCGCCACCGTGCCCAGACCAGTCCAGCGTCGCACTTGCTCCTGGTACCCGAACAGACCAATGGGAAACGGTTAACCGCGTTCCCAGCGGGTATCGGCACTGGATATGTCGACGCGGATCGTGATCACCGGAGCCAGCGGCAACGTCGGCACGGCGCTGCTGCGGCGGCTCATCGCCGCCGGCGGTGACTATGACTTACACGGGATCGCGCGACGGCCGCCGCCGCCGTCCGGGGTCTACCGCGGCGCGCAGTGGCACCAACTCGACCTGGCCGATCCGCATGCGGTGACGCCGCTTCAGCGGATCTTCAAAGCCGCAGCCTGCGTTGTGCACTTGGCGTGGGGATTCCAGCCCACCCGCAACACCAGCTATCTCGACGCGGTCGGAGTCGGCGGTACCTCATCCGTACTGACGGCGGCGCACGCTTCTGGTGTGGGCCAACTGGTCCACATGTCCTCGGTCGGCGTCTACGCCGCGGGACGCTACGGGCAGCACGTCGACGAGTCCTGGTCGACGGCAGGCATTCCGACATCCGCGTACAGTCGCGCGAAGTCGCAAGCGGAATCCCTGCTCGACGACTACGAGCGGAGAAATCCCGGCGGTGTCGTCATCACGCGGATGCGGCCGGGGTTCATCGTGCAGCGCGAGGCCGCCGCGGGGATACGACGCTATACGCTGCCCGCCTACGTCGATCCCCGGCTGCTGCGTCTGCTCCCCATCCTGCCGCTGGACCGGTCGCTGACCATTCCGATGGTGCATGCCGACGATGTCGCGGATGCGTTCGCGAGAGTGATCGAGCGCCGCGCCGGTGGGCCGTTCAACCTCAGCGCCGAACCGCCTGTGCGCCGCGATGACATCGCGGATGCCTTGGGCGCCAGAGCGATTCATATTCCTTCGGCCATCCTGCGACCCCTTGTGCAGGCGGGCTGGCTGGCCCGACTGCAACCAATCGATCAAGGGTGGCTCGACATGGCGTTCTCCGTGCCGCTGCTCGATACCCAACGCGCCCGCACGGTGCTCGACTGGTCCCCGCAGTGCGGCGCGTTGGAGGCGCTGACCGAATTCGTCGACGGTTTCATCCACCACACCGACGCGCACAGCCCCGTGCTCGAGTCGCGGTCGTTCGTCGACAGCGTTCGGCGCGATATTTCCCGAGGGCCGCTGACCACCCGGCACGTGCCGTAGGGCCGCCCGTCGGGCCACTGCCTAGGCTGACGACCGTGGACGAGTTGTCAGCGCGGCGCGCCACCACCGCCGATCTGCCTGGAATCCAACAACTGATGGTCGACGCGTACACGAAGTACATCGCCCGCATCGGGCGGCCGCCGGCCCCGATGACGGCCGACTACGCCACGGTCCCAGACAGTTCACGCATATGGGTGCTGCGCCGTCGCGGTGCAATCATCGGAGCGTTGGTGACGGAGCACCGCGGGGACCACCTGCTGCTGGAGACGGTTGCCGTCGCGCCAAGCGCTCAGGGGCACGGTTATGGACGGCTGCTTCTTGACCGCGCAGAACGCGATGCCGCCGAACTCGGGCTAACCGAGGTGCGGTTGTACACCAACGAGGCGATGACAGAGAACCTCACGTTCTACCCTCGGCACGGTTACCGCGAAACCGGCCGCGCAGTGCAAGACGGCTTCCGGCGCGTCTACTTCTCAAAGACGGTGCGCAACGACGACGTCGGCGACCTGCTCGACGGGCATCGTGGTGACCACCTCAAGGGTGGCGGCCTCCCGACATCCCGGTGACCAACGCCCGCACCACAATTCGCCAGGCTAGTTAACGTGCGCTACTGCTGCGCCGGCAGCGCGACCGTGTCCGGCTCGTCGCTTGGGCGACGTGGAGGTTGCCGTTTCAGGAAGTGATTGTCGCCGCGGGGGTAGACGACCTGCGGCCACCAGAACCACCGGCCGAGCAACGTTGCGATCGAGGGCATCAGCAGGGAACGCACGATAAAGGTATCGATCAACAGCCCGATGGCGATCGTGGAGCCCATCTGAGCCAGCACGATCAGCTTGCTGCCCATCATCCCCGCCATGGTGGCCGCGAACACCAGTCCGGCCGAGGTCACCACGCCACCCGTGCCTGCCATGGAGCGGATGATGCCGGTCTTCAAACCGGCGTGGATCTCGTCCTTGAACCGCGAGACCAGCAGCAGGTTGTAGTCCGAGCCGACTGCCAACAGAATGATCACGGACATCAGCATGACGAGCCACTGCACCTGAATCCCGAACAGGTCCTGCCAGATCAGCACCGAGATGCCGAAGGATGCCGCAATCGAGCTGCCCGCCGTGCCGACGATCACGAGCGCCGCAACGGCGCTTCGGGTCAGGATCAGCATGATCATGAAGATCAGCGTCAGCGACGACACCACCGCGATCAGCAGGTCATATTTCGCGCCGTCCGACATGTCCTTGTAGGTCGCCGCGACTCCACCGAGATAGATCTTGGCGTTCGACAGGGAGGACATCTTCAAGGCCTCCTGCGCGGCCTTGCGCTCCGAGTCGACCCGAGCGATGCCGTCGACCGTCGCCGGGTCGCTCTCATGGGTGATGAACATGCGGGCGGACTTGCCGTCCGGCGACAGGAACATCTTCAGCCCGCGTTCGAAGTCGGGGTTGCCGAAGGCCTCCGGTGGCAAGAAGAACAAGTCGTCGTTCTTGGCCTGGTCGAAGCTCGCACCCATTGCCAGGGCGGTGTCGTTGGAGGCCTCCATCTGGTCGAGCAGCGCCTTCTGAGAGTTGTACGACGCCAGCGACAGGTCCCTGCTGGTCTTCATCGACGCGATCGTTTGTGGAAGTAGTGCGGTCAGCTTCGGAGCGAGGTCCGCCAGCTTGTCCGTGTTGCCCTGCACCGCACCCGTCTGGTCGGTCACTTCGTCGATCCCATCGAGGGCATCAAACAGGGACCGTGCTGCGGCGCACAGGGGGATGTCAAAGCAATGCGGTTCCCAGTAGAAGTAGTTGCGCAAGGGCCGGAACTGGTCATCGAAGTTCGCGATGTTGTCTCGCAATTTTTCGGTGGTTTCGAGTAGCTCCTGCGACTTGGCCGCCGAGTCCTGTGTGAGCTTGGTTTGCTCGAGGGAGAGTTGGTACTGCTTCTCCAAGATGTCGATCGAGACGTTCGTCGCATCGATGGTCTTGAGCTGATTTGCCAATTGATCCCGCTGAAACGGCAGGTTCATGTTGCTGGTCTGCCCCTGGACACTCGTCTGGAACGGAATCGAGCTGTGCTGGATCGGAATGCCCAACGGCCGGGTGATGTTCTGCACCATCGCAATGCCCTCGGTGTGCATGACGTTTCGCGCCACCGCGTTCAGCACCAGCATGTCGGCGGGGTTTCGCATGTCGTGGTCGGCGTTGACCATCAGGATGTCGGGGTTCATCCGGGCCTGCGAGAAGTGCCGGTCGGCGGCCGCGAAGCCGACGTTCACCGGGGCGTCCTTGGGCAGGTAGTAGCGGTCATTGTAGGCCGGCTTGTACCCGGGGATGGCCACGATGCCGATCAGCACCACAAACAGGCTCGCCACGAAAATCGGTGCGGGCCAACGGACTACCGCCGTACCAATACGCCGCCAGAACCTGCTCTGCGGAGGCCGCTTGGACTCGTACAGCCCAACGCGGCTCCCGAGGAAGAGCACGGCCGGACCGAGCGTGACCGCAATCGCCACGACGACGATCATACCGATCGCGACTGGGGCGCCCATGGTGGAGAAGTAGGGCAGTCGCGCGAAGCTGAGGCAGTACGTCGCTCCCGCGATCGTCAGTCCGGAACCCACGATGACGGGCGCGACGGACTTGAAGGTGGCGTAGTAGGAGTCGTTTCTTTCCAGGCCCTTGCCGCGGTCTTCGCGATATCGGCCGAAGATGAAGATGCCGTAGTCGGTAGCCGCGGCGATCGCCAACATCGTCAGGATGTTCCCCGCGAACGTCGTCAACCCGAACACGCCATTGGTGGCCAGTACCGACACCACCCCGCGCGCGGTCAGCAGTGAGAGAAACGTCAGGAACAACTGGATCAGCGTGGTCCGTATCGAGCGATAGACCACCAGCAGCATGCCCGCGATCGCGATGAGGGTTATCAACGTGATCTGGCCGAGGCTGGCGTTGCCGATGACGTGCAGATCGTCGGTGAGCGCGGCCGGACCAGCAACGTAGGCCTGAACCCCTGGCGGCGCCTTGGTCTCTTCGATGACCTTGCGCACGGCCTGAACGCCTTCGTTGGCCAGGGTTTGGCCTTGTTCGCCGGCCAGGTTCAGCATCACGTAGGACGCCTTGCCATCGGCGCTCTGTGCTCCGGCCGCCGTCAGCGTGTCGCCCCAGAAGTCCTGGATGTGCTGGATGTGCTCGGGATCTTGCTGCAGCTTGTGGATGATCTCGTCGTAGTACTTGTGTGCGTCCGGGCCGAGCGGCCGCTGGCCCTCGACGACGATCATGATCGTGCTGTTGGAGTCGAACTCCTTGAAGTTGGCGCCCATCAACTTCATCGCCTGCATCGACGGGGCGTCTTCGGGCGCCATCGGCGCCGAGTGCAGCTCGCCGACGACCTCGAGTTGCGGGGCGATCACGTTGACCAGTACGGCGACGACGATCCAGAACAGGATGATCGGCAGCGCGAGGATGCGGATCAGGTGCGGGACGACGGGCCGCTTCGGCTTGCTGGTGGATTCGGGCTCGGTGATCGCGTGGGTCATGCCGACTTCACCAGGCAGTAGGTCTGGGCGTTGACCCCGTTGGCGGATTTCTCCTCACGGACGGTTCCATTCACTGTGACGCGGCATCCAATCTGGTCGGTGTCGCCCTGCGCCATGAGATTGGCGCTGACGGTGGGCAACGTCGTCGACAGGGTGATCGACCACGGCAGGGGCGCGGTGATCAGATGGACGTTGGCGTCTGCGTCGAAATAGCTGATCTGAGCGGTAGTTCCGGGCGGCCCGTACACGTCGTAGACCATGACCTTCGGGTTGAACTGGACGATCTCAATACCGGCGCCGGCATTGGCATTGAGGTCTGCCGACGCGAACATCTTGTGCAGACGCGAAACGACCAGTCCCGAGACCGACAAAACCACGACCAGAACCAACGGGATCCACACCTTCTTCAGCGCGGGACCCACCGGAATGGCCTTCACCCGAACACCTTCCGCTGATCGACTGATCGCGTCGCTGCATCATCAGGACAGTCTGCGTTCTCGACGAGCCGACGGAGGACCGGAAGAGCGACCCGCGCGGAGAGCCACAACGCGGATTCCTCTTCGGGCGTCAGCGTTCCCATCAACGCCGTCAGGCGTTCCCGACGGATTCGCTTGCGGTCGTCGAGCAGCGTCTGACCGTGCGCGGTGATGTCAATGAGGGCGGCGCGGCCATCGTCAGGGTCAGCGATCCTTGTCACCAGGCCCAGCCGCTCCAATCTCTGGATCAGCTGCGTCATCGACGGCTGGCTGACCCCTTCCTTGGCGGCCAGTGCCGTAAGCCGAATGGGCCCTTCACGGCACACCCTGTTCATCGCAAACGCGGCAGAGGCGCTCAAATCGGCTCGGTCAGACAGATACCGGGCGGTCAGGTCCATCGCCTGGTCAAGGAGGTCGCCGACGCAGTCGCCGGCGTCATGAGCCAGCTGTTTTCCCACCCGGTATCTATATCATGTGCCTTATATAGCGGCAATCTCAACTAGGGTTTGGCCATTTCGCGGCGATCTCACAGCGACGTCCTGTTTCACTCAGTCCCGAGGACGGCATGCACGCGTCGTGTGGACCACACTGCGGTCAGGCCCACGACGCCGCTCAATCTGATTACCCGACCGCGCATTGTGCGGGCATGGATATGGTTGCTAACCAACCACTTCCGTTGCTATATGCGCACCATTCAGCGTCTCGAAAGCGGTTGGAGAGAGTCTCCTCAGCTGAGCCGGCAGTTGAGACGGTCGAATGGAGTCGAGAACTACATACGCTTGGCTATGCATCGTTCGCCGCCGCCGGAGGACCAGACGACGCTGCGAACCGCGTCCATTCCACCGTCGCTCGGCCTAGTGTCGGGACCATCCGACGAGAGCGAGGTGCGCACGATGAGTGATCGCCCGGTTCGAGCGAGAACGCCTTCGAAGGCCGCCAAGAAAGCCACCACCGCGAAGCCCACCACCGGCAGATCAACTCCGGCCAAACGCACCGCCAAAGCCTCTGCTGCGAAAACCGCCCGCCGTGCCAGGCCCACGCCCAAGCCGCGCGAAATCAGCGTCGGGACAGATGCGGCCTTCGCCTCCGGTTCCGGGCAGCACGGGCGGCGGCTGAAGAACATCTCCGAAGTGCGGCACTTCTTCCGCACCAACGACGTGCCGATCCTGTTCTTCGGCGCGACCCCATTCAACCTGCTTGGCCTCGACCGCTGGGTCCGAAACTTCTCGTACATCACCTATTACGACGCTTGGGACGGCGCGCATCCGCGCGTGTTCACGCCGGTCCGCAAGCCCTACCGCGAATTCGACAGCGGCGAAGAGATAAACAACTGGTTGCTGACCAACGCCGAGGTGCGGGCGTACATCGACGCCGCCACACCACGCGGCGTGCGACCCAAGGTCGCGATGGTGTTCTTCAACAGCGAGACCGAAGACATCTGCAGAGAGTTGGGTTACGACCTGATCCTGCCGGCCGCCAGCCTGCGTCAGCACCTGGACTCCAAGATCGTCACCACCCGGCTGGGCAACGAAGCCGGCGCGCCCAGCGTGCCGAATGTGCTGACCCGCGTTGACGACTGGGCGGGCCTGCAGGCCGTCGCCCAGAAGGCCGGTCTCGGTGACGAACTCGTCGTCCAGACGCCCTACGGCGATTCCGGCAAGACCACGTTCTTCATCTCCTCGGAGGCCGACTGGCGCAAGCACAGCGCCGATATCGTCGGCGAGGAGATCAAGGTGATGCGCCGCATCAACAACCGCCCGGTCGCAGTGGAGGCGGTGCTCACTCGGTGCGGCACGATCGTCGGCCCGTTCATGTCCGAGTTGATCGGTTACAAGCGGCTGACCCCGGCCCGCGGCGGCTGGTGCGGCAACGAGATGTTCCCGGAAGTCCTGACCGGTGAGAGCCGCCAAACAGCAACGCAATTGGTGCGCCGACTCGGAGACCGCCTGGCCAAGGAGGGCTACCGGGGATTCTTCGAGGTCGACGTCCTCGTCGACACCGACACCGGCGACGTGTACCTCGGCGAGCTCAACCCGCGGATCAGCGGGGCCTCGTCGATCACCAACGTCACGGCCGGCGCCTACGCGGACGTGCCGCTGTTCCTGTTCCACATCCTCGAATACATGAACGTCGACTTCGACCTCGACGTCGACGAGATCAACGAGCGCTGGGAGGAGCTGGCGTCGGCCGACGTGTGGAGCCAGATGGTGATCAAGGAGACCGACGACATCGTGCAGCGGCTCACGGCCACGCCGCGCACCGGGCAATATTCGCTCGATGCCAGCGGCGGGCTGGTGTTCCGCAGGGCTGCGCTGGACTGGCACCAGCTGCAGAACGAACGGGAAGCCTTCTTCCTGCGCATCTACGGACCCGGCGACTACCGATGGAAGGGCGCCGACCTCGGGGTGGTGGTCACCAAGGGCCGGCTGCAGGTCGACAATGGCCAAGGCAAATCGTCCCTGGCGATCCGGGCGCGCCACCTCATTGACTCGATTCGCGCCGAATACGCAGGTACAGCCATCACCGAGCCCGTGACACCGCGGACAAATGTGGGGGTGAAGTCGGGCTGAGCACCGGGGTGGCGGGCGGGGGCCACTACAGTCGTCGCCATGGTTCTCGGCGCTGATCCCGGACGTGTGCCGTCCGACGTGACGCTGGAGAACTGGCAATCGGCGGCCCAGTTGCACTGGACGTTCCAGCACATCGCCGACTTCCTGCCGACCGCGGTGATCTCGCGTGGCACGGGTCCGGTGGCCGACCTACTGCCGACGCCCACCGAACTGTCGGACATCCCGCTGTTCGACGGCGTCAACGGCAAGCGGACCACTGTCGGCGACGTGATGGCAGCCACGGCGACTGACGGGTGGATCATCACACAGCACGGCAAGGTGCTCGAGGAGCACTACTACGGTGGCATGACCTCCGACACCTCGCACTTGCTGATGTCGGTGAGCAAGTCGTTGATCGCGACGGTGCTCGGCGCGTTGGTCAGCGACGGCGCGCTGAACGTCGACGCGGAACTGACGACGTATGTTCCGGTCCTTGCCGGCTCGGGCTACGTCGGCGCGACGGTGCGCCATCTGCTCGACATGCGTTCGGGCATCGCGTTTTCCGAGGACTATCTCAACCCGTTGGCCGAGGTGCGGCTGCTCGAGCAGGCCATCGGCTGGGCACCGCGAACAGTGCCGGGCCTGCCGGCCACCATGTATGACTTCCTGCTCACGCTGAAACAGCAGTCGCCCCATGGCGGCCCGTTCCAGTACCGGTCCTGCGAGACGGACGTGTTGGGCTGGATATGTGAAGCGACCAGCGGAATTCGAATGCCCGAGTTGATGTCGCAGCTTCTGTGGAGCAAGCTCGGCGCGGGCAACGACGCCACCATCGGCGTCGACTCGGTCGGCACCGGCATGTTCGACGGCGGTATCAACGCCTGCCTGCGCGACCTGGCCCGATTCGGGTCGCTGTTCCTCAACGACGGGGTGTCGTTGACGGGCGAGCGGGTGGTCGCGCCGTCGTGGATCGCCGACACCCTCTCCGGTGGCCCGGATTCCCGTGAGGCGTTCGCGGCCAGTCCCGACGACAACCGCATGCCCGGCGGCATGTACCGCAACCAGTTCTGGTTCCCCTACCCCGGCGACAATGTGTTGCTGTGCTTGGGGATTCACGGACAGATGATCTACATCAACCGGGCCGCCCACCTCGTCGCGGCCAAGCTGTCGAGTTGGCCACTGCCCCAGGATGCCGCCAAGCTCTTCCCGACCATCGCCGCGTTCGACGAGATCGCGGCGAACCTGTACTGAGGGCGTAAGGTCCGGCTCATGCCTGACCGCACCGCAGGCCTCCGTACTGCCGCTGAGCACGCAGAGGCGTTTCTCGCGACGCTCGATGACCGGCCTGTCGCCGCGCGCGCCGATGCGGAGGCGGTGCGTTACGCACTCGGCGGGGCGCTGCCTGACCGCGGCGAGGATCCCGCCGCGGTGATCGACGGGCTGGCCGCGGGCGCGGAACCGGGTCTCGTCGCGACCCCCGGACCACGCCACTTCGGTTTCGTCATCGGCGGAGCGCTACCCGCCGCGCTTGCCGCCGACTGGCTGGTGTCGGCGTGGGATCAGTGCGCCGCCTTCCACTCCCTGTCCCCCGCTGCGGCCGCCATCGAGCAGATCGCGTCGGCCTGGACGCTCGAGTTGCTCGGATTACCGGACGCCGCGAGCGTCGGCTTCGTCACCGGCGGCCAGGGCGCCAACACCACATGCCTGGCCGCCGCGCGGCACTCCGTCCTCGCGGATGCGGGCTGGGATGTGGAGCGCGACGGGTTGATTGGTGCGCCGCCTGTTCGCATCCTGTGCGGCGAGCAGGCCCACGCCACGATCTACACGTCGCTGCGGTTACTGGGCCTAGGCGCGGAGACGGCGATCCGGATACGGGCCGACGACCAAGGCCGCATGGATCCCGATGCGCTCGCAAAAGCGTTGGCCGCCAACGACGGACCGACGATCGTGTGCGCGCAGGCCGGCAACGTGGCCACCGGCGCGTTCGACGCGTTCGGACCGATCGCCGACGTCTGCGCGCAGCATGGCGCCTGGTTGCACATCGACGGGGCGTTCGGGCTGTGGGCCGCCGCCGCACCCTCCACCCGCCACCTCACGGCCGGAGTCGAGCGAGCGAACTCCTGGGCCGTCGACGCGCACAAGTGGCTCAATGTGCCCTATGACGGCGCGATGGCGATCGTGGCCGACCCCGAAGCTCACCTCGCCGCGATGCGCTTGGCCGGCCCTTATCTGGTCGCAGACCCGGGCCAGCGCGACAACACGAACTATGTGCCGGAGAGTTCGCGGCGGGCCCGCGCGGTCCCCGTTTATGCGGCGATTCGTTCGCTGGGCCGCGTTGGAGTCGCCGACATGATCGAACGCAACTGCGCGCAGGCGCGTCGAATGGCCAAGCAGCTGAACGATATTCCCGGTGCTGAGGTCCTCAACGACGTCGTCCTCAATCAGGTGCTGGTCCGCCTGCCCGGCGGCGACGACGCCAACCGCGCCGCCGTTGCCGCGATCCAGCGTGACGGAACCTGTTGGCTCGGCGGGACCACCTGGAACGGTGAGTACGTTCTGCGGGTGTCGTTCTCGAATTGGGCGACGTCGGATGAGGACGTCGACCGCTCGGCCGCCGCGATCGCCGCTGCCGTCACGGGATAGAACTGGCAGCCCTGCGACCACTAAACGGCCCTTGGTTGATCTCAGTACCAAACATTTGTCCTATTCTCTGCCAGCGAGCAGGCCGTTCCCGGGATTTCTGGGGGATTAAATCAATCAGCGGCCGGGTGTTGAACCAAATATCTGCTCCGCGCTAGGATGTAGCTGCAACTGCTTGAAAGGACTGTGCTACCGCTCTGTGGGCGGCGAGGCGCGTGCGGCGTCAACAGGCGCTACCGCGGCCGCTCCGCTACGCGGCCGCGCGATCTTGTGTTCACGGGGCCCGACGGTCGTGGGGCGCCGGTTGCCGAATGGATAGCCCGCTGCATGGGGGACGACGATGCAGGACAGCCAAACAGGGACTTCCGCTCCGGTCGACGCCGAGCGTGAGGTTACCCAAGACATCTCGATCCCGCAGAGTGCGGGTGATGGGTCACCGGCCCGGGCGGGCTATGACCGCGCTCATCGCCGACGGAAACGTGGCATATATGTGCTCGCCGGCGTATGCGTCGCCTTCTTCGTGGTCGTCATCTCCGCCTGCTACATCGCGGCGGCAGTGCATGGCTACGGCACCGGATTCGGCGACGGCAAGGAACTCCCCGCGCGCCTACCGGCGCTGGGAGGCACCGGTTTCTGGGGCGACCTCGGATTACTCGCCGGCGCCGTAGCCGTCGACCTGGTTATTCTGCTCGTCTGGTATTTCGCGGCGAGCCGGATGGATAACCCGAGCGTGGACGATCCGGTGGCGCCGGATGAAGGCGATGTCGACCTGAAAGACGGCGCGTCTTGGTACGTCGTGCAGGTGCCCACTTTAACCAAGTTTTTGATAGTCGTTGCCATTTCCTGCGTGGTGGGCATTGTTGTCGGTGCCTCAGCGGTCCTCCCGGTGGTCGCGATCCGCTACGGATGGGTGCTATGAGCAGCGTCGAAAAGACCAGTGCAGAAGGGCCAGTGACTGCGCAGACCCCACACCGTGTTGTTCCAGACAGGGATGGCCCGGTGGTCACGGCCGCCGATCGCTGGCTGATCACAGGCGCGGTGCTCGCCGGAAGTCTCATTCTCAGCCCGATCGGGCTGGTCGTCATCGCCATCGGATTCCTCAGGACGGCAAGGGCGAAGAGCTCCGGCGAGTTCGTCCGGCCGGCCGCGGTCACGCTGTTCGGGATGTTCGCGATGGTCGACGCTGCGGCCAACTTCGTTGGGTGGTCGTTGGACCTCTGGGCCCACGACTCCCGCCTCGTGGAATGGGGGTTAACTGGTTGGGGCCGGCTGTTCGACGGCGCCTATTATCTCGACTACAACAGCCTATGGGTGGGCGGCGCCGCCGCTCCAGGCGAAAAGAGCTGGGAGTTCTTCTGCATCCTCGGCCTTTTCCCGGCCCGGTTGGTGGCGGCGTACGGCTTCATCAAGCTGAAGCGGTGGGGATACCGGTGGATGATCATCACCAGCTGGGCCTATATCATGTGCTGGCTGGGCTACGCCGTGAATATGGTGGTGAACTTCCCGGAGCGCTTCGGGTCGACTGCCTTCGGCGTCACCGGCTGGTGGGTGTTTGACATCTGGTACATGACACCGTTCCTGACATTGCCCTGGCTTTACGCGCTGGACAAGCGGCGCTGGAGCCGGTTCTGAGCGCGACAGCCTTTTGATTGCGCCGACTTGGAAGAAAGTCGGCCGCTCGCGACCCTCGGTGCCGAGTACCCAAACGTCCCCGCAAGGTGACGACCACGAGCACGACGAAGCACACGACGTGCCGCCTGAACTGTTAGGTGAAAGCACAACGATGCACGGCTTTCGCCGCACTGACGGCACGCCGATGGCCGATAGCTCGGACTAACACTGTTTGCATCGACAATCAGAGCCCGGCGGTTCGCTGAAGCCGCCAATCCAACCAAATGTCTGTTCGAGATTGTGATAATGGTTGGCGCGCTGTCCAGGGGGTGTGGTGTGAAGCGGCTCAATGGCATGGATGCCCTGCTCCTGTACAGCGAAGCGCCCAACTTGCATACGCACACGCTGAAAATCGCCATCGTCGACGGCAAGCAGTACGACGGTGATTTCACCTTCGAAGTGTTCAGGAGAACACTGCGGCGCAGACTGCATCTGCTAGAACCGCTGCGGTACAAGCTCGTCGGCATCCCGTGGCGACTGCATCATCCGATGTGGCTGGAGAACTGCGAAGTCGACCTGGACTACCACGTGCGACGACTGTCCGTGCCGAGCCCCGGTGGCCGACGCGAACTCGACTCGGTGATCGGCGAAATCGCCAGCCTGCAATTGGATCGGAGCCGCCCCTTATGGGAGTTCCACTTCGCGGAAGGGATGGCTGATCAGCGGGTCGCGCTCATCGGAAAGATTCACCACGCCCTCGCCGACGGGGTAGCGTCAGCCAATCTGCTGGCCCTTGCGATGGACGTGGACGGGCCGGTGCAAAACGAACGCGACGACTATGACATGTGCGCACCCCCGTCGACGACCGAACTGTTGTGGGACGCTGGCCGCGATCACGTACAGCAGCTCACCGAACTGCCATCGGTAATCAAGGACTCGGTCTCGGGTTTTCGGCGGCTGCGGCGACGCTCACGCGAACGTGGCAAGCAACCGAACCTGGCCCGCCCACTTCACGCGCCGCCGACATTCCTCAACCACGTCGTCTCCCCTGTCAGGACATTCGCCAGCGCCACATTGTCGCTCGCCCAGGTCAAGGAGACCGCTAAGCATCTGCACGTCACGATCAACGACATGGTCCTGGCGATAGCCGCAGGCGCGTTGCGCGAATTGTTGTTGCGCTATGACGGCGCCGCCGCCGAGCCGATCGTCGCCTCGGTCCCTGCGAGTACTGACAGGTCACCGGACAGAATCACTGGCAACGAGCTGAGCGGCATGGCGGTGTCGCTGCCGGTGCATGTCGACGATCCGCTCGAGCGGGTGCATCTGACGAGGTCGGCCACCACGATCGCCAAGGAGAACTACGAGCTCATCGGCCCGGAGATTTTCGGCCGACTAGTGGCCTACCTGCCGGCCATCGCGGCTCCTCCAGCGTTCCGCTGGGTCGCAAGACGACATGCTCACAACAGGCTCTGGAACCTGCCGATCTCCAACGTCGCCGGACCCCGAGAACGAGGCAACTTCGGCGGTGCTCCCGTCAGCGAAATCTATTCTGTCGGCCCTCTTTCCCCGGCCTGCGGCATCAACATCACCGTGTGGAGCTACGTCGACCAGCTCAACATTTCGGTGATCGCCGACAACTCTACGTTCCGCGACACCCACGAGTCGACCGACGCGATGGTCCATGCCTTCCGTGAAATTTGCTGCGCCGCAGGTCTTTCTGACGAATTAGCGGAGGTACCCACGGCGATGCCGCACGCGCCAGCGATTGGATAGTCCGCTCAGCCCAAGACCGGAAAGCGGCGCTCGCGAGCCAACCCATCAAGCGCCGACTGCATCATTGAGCGAACATGGCCGTCGACCTCATCGATATCCGGGTCCTCGCCGAACCCGGCGTTGATGTCGATTGCCCCCAACGCTTGCACGACGATCTTGGTCGGCAACGGCACATTCGGTGGAACGACCACACTGAGCCCGAACGGGAAGCCGACACTGACCGGCAGGATATCGGAGCGAAAACGCTTGAGGCCGAGACGTTTCGCCAGCCATGATCCGCGGGTCAAGAACAATTGACTCTCCTGGCCACCGATGGACACGGCCGGCACGATCGGGACGCCGGCTTCGATCGCCGTCCTGACGTATCCGGTATGGCCGTTGAAATCAATCACATTCTCCGTCAGCGTCGGCCGGTACGCGTCGTAGACGCCGCCCGGAAACACCAACACGACCCCTCCCGACCGCAGTGCCTGCGCGGCGGTGTCTCGGTTGGCGGGGATGACGCCGATGCGAGTAAGCCAATCCGTCAACGGTCCGGTGAACAGCAAGTCATGGCCAAGGGTGTAGAGCGGCCGATCGTAGCCGAGCTCGTGATAGAAAGCGGCGGCGAAGATCAACACGTCGGGAGTCATCATGCCGCCCGAGTGATTCGAGACCACAAGCACGCCACCGGACTGCGGAAATTCCGCCAGTCCGCGCACTTCTGACCGGAACCACCGCCGAGCTATCGGCGCCAGCGCTTCAACGAATTGTCGCGCCGCCGCGGGATCCCAGCTGTCGATAGGCCGATGCATGTCCCTACGACACGGGCTTGAAGTCGATATGCAGTTCGCTCAGCCCGCGCATGATGAATGTCGGTTCGTAGGCGTAGCGACGGTCACCGGCTGGGCCGTGATGCTCATCCGAGATCCTGATTCCGGTCATCCGATCGAGGATCCTGTTCAGCGAGATTCGGCCCTCCGCCCGGGCCAGCGGTGCACCAGGGCAGGAGTGGACCCCTCGGATGAACGCGATCTGCTCGCGCACATTGTGTCGGTCAGGATGGAACGTGTTCGGATCTTCAAACTTTCGCTCATCTCGATTGCATGCGCCCGGAAGAAGCATGACCGTGGTGCCGGCGGGGACCTTCACCTCTCCGATGTTCGTCGTTGTTCGCGCCATCCGGAAGTGGGCCTTGACCGGGCTCTCCATCCGCAGTGTCTCCTCGAGGAACGGCGGGATCTTACTGCGGTCATCGCGCAGCGCGGCTTCGAACTCTGGGTTCTCGCCGATGATTCGCACCGCAGAACTGACCAGCTTCGTCGTCGTCTCGGTTCCCGCCGCGAACAGGAACGTCGACACATTCATGACGTCGACGATCTCCGGGGTCGAGCCGTCGGGATACTTGGCTTGCGCCAGCTCGGTCAGGACATCGTCGCGGGGCTCCCGTCGGCGATCTTCGATGTAGCTGTAAAACTTGTCGTTCAGCCATTCCAGCGGATTGTGCGAGGTGGGCGTCTCCTTACCCAACTCACCGACCGTTTCGAGCGCGAAGGCTGCCTTGAACTCTTCGTGGTCCTCGGGCGGCACGCCTAGCAGATCTGCGATGACGAGCAGCGAGAAGGGCTTGGCGTAATCCGCCAGAAACTCGGCCTTGCCGCGGTCGATGAACGTGTCGAGTTGCTGATCGGCCAACCGCCACATGAAGTCTTCGTTTTCCTTGAGGCGCTTGGGGGTAATGAGCTTGTTCAACAGGCCACGAGTGCGGATATGCAGCGGCGGATCCTGGGAAGTGATGTGCTCGGCCATCGGGACCGATGCGCGGTGCTCCTCGATCAGCTCGGTGACGTCGTCGCCACCTGGGCCGAACGGCATGCCCGAGAACGGTCCCGCGACCGAGACACACGACGAGAATGCGGGGTCTTTGTAAACCGCCAGCGCCTCCTCGTAACCAGTGACGGCGAGCACTCCGTACGGCGATGCCGGCGCCACGGGGCATTTCGAACGCAAGTAGTCGAAGTAGGGATAGGGGTCGGGTACTAGCGATTCGTCGGTGAAGAAGTCAACTGTTTCGAAATCGGTCACAAAGCGCTCCTGGTGGAATCGAACAGGATTGGCACCGCCGTGGGCGACCGGAAGGCCTGCCCGCGGATGTAGGGGTCGTCGGCTGAGGGATCCATCCGCAGGTTCGGCAGGCGGTCGAACAGAAGGTTGAGCGCGACGCGCATTTCCAGCCGTGCCAGGTGCATGCCGAGACAGACGTGAACGCCATGTCCCCATCCGATATTCGGTTTGACATCGCGGAAGATATTGAAGCGGTCCGGATCGGCGAATCGTTCGTCCTGGCGGTTGGCCGCGCCCAGCACCGGCATGACCGACGACCCTGCGGGAATATGTACTCCTCCGAGTTCGGTGTCCCGGCTCGCCACACGCGTGATCATGATCAGCGGCGGCTCCCAGCGCACGGCTTCTTCGATCGCCTGCGGAAGCAACGATCGGTCGGCACGAACCGCGTCGAGCTGATCGGGATTGGACAGCAAGCCGAACAGCAGGTTGCCCATCGCCCTGTAGGTCGTTTCGACGCCCGCCGGGAGCAGCAGCCTCAGGAACGAGAAGATCTCCTCGTCCGACAGCTTCTCACCGTCGATCTCGGCCCCCGCCAGGCCACTGATCAGATCATCACGCGGTTCTTCCCGGCGCGCAGCGAGAATCGGCGTGAAGTACTTGGCCAGTGCCTCGGATGCTTCCCGTCCTCTCTCGGGATTGACCGTGAACGACAGCAGCGAGATCGACCATTTTTGAAACTGCGCATAGTCTTCCTGCGGAAGACCCAACAGGCCGGCGATGATCAGTGTCGGGTACGGAAAGTTGAACTCCTTGACCAGATCTGCGCTGCCCCGATCGACGAAGCGGTCGATCAGCGCGTTGCCCACCCTTCCCAAAAGGTTGTCCTCCCAGCGCGCCAACGCCTTCTGCGAGAACGCCTTTGACACCAGGGCCCTGTGCCGCCCGTGCTCCGGCTCATCCATGCCGAGCATTACATGCTTGCCGAAGACATCGCCGAATGCCTGGATGATGATCGAGGACGAGAAGGTTTCGTTGTCACGCAGCATTTGCTGGGCTTCTTCATAGCGATACACCATGAAGATGGGTTTGCCTTCTTGCCCAGGGATTCCCGGAATTTCGATGCGCTGAATCGGTTCCTCGCGTCGTAGCCGGGCCAGCTCGGTGTACGGGTCGCGCACATCGCCCGAGACGAAGTCGTCGAACTCCCCAAAGTCCTCGAGATCATCGAAAAGCTGCATGAAAGTGCTCCTTAAGCGGGATAGGCGATCGACTTGATCTCGGTGTATTGGTCGAATCCGGCGATGCCGTTCTGGCGCCCGACGCCGCTGGCCTTGTAGCCGCCGAACGGGGTGTCGGCGCCGTAGCCCGCCGCGCCGTTGATACCGAGGAAGCCGGCCCGCAGACGCTTGGCCACGGCAAGGGCGTGGTCGACAGTGCCTGACATCACGTTGCCAGCAAGGCCGTACGGACTGTCGTTGGCGATACGTACCGCATCGTCCTCGTCGTCGTACGGGATGACGGTGAGCACGGGCCCGAAGATCTCCTCTTGTGCGATGGTCATCGAGTTGTCGACATCCGCGAACAGAGTCGGCTTGACGAAGTAGCCCTTGTCGAGTCCAGCGGGCGCCTCGGCTCCACCGACGACCAAGCGCGCGCCCTCCTCGACGCCCTTGTGGATGTATCCACGAATTCGGCTGCGCTGCTTGTCTGAAATCACCGGACCGCAGAACGTACCTGGATCCTGCGGGTCGCCCGGGGCGACGCCTTCGTAGATCCCCTTGAGGATCTCGATGCCCTCGTCGTACCGCGAGCGCGGCAAAAGCAGCCGGGTGGGATTGGCACAGCCTTGGCCGGCGTGCATGCACGGCGCGATGCCCATCATGCAACCCAGCGCGAAATCGGCGTCCTCCAAGACAATCGTCGCGGACTTGCCGCCGAGTTCGAGGAAGAGGCGCTTCATCGTGGCCGCGCCCTTCTCCATGATCCGCTGACCGACGACCGTAGAACCGGTAAAGGAGATCAGGTCGACCTTCGGCGATAGAGTCAGCTCCTCGCCGACGAAATGATCTGATGCGGTGACGACGTTCACCACGCCCGGTGGGATGTCGGTGTTCTCGGCGATCAGCCTGCCAAGCCGTGTCGCGTTGAATGGCGTGTTCGGTGCCGGCTTCAAGACGACGGTGTTGCCGGTCCCCAGCGCCTGACCGATCTTCTGGATGGTGACCTCGAACGGAAAGTTCCACGGCACGATCGCGCCGACCACGCCGACCGGCTCACGCCACACCTTGCGGGTGGTGTTGACGCCGGTAACCGAAACGAGGGCGTCGCCGAGTGAGGTCTCCCACGGGTACTCGTCAATGAGCTTGGCCGGATACCGCAGCGCATCGGCAAGCGGCGCGTCGAGCTGTGGTCCGTGCGTGATGGCCCGTGGGCAACCAACTTCGAGAATGAGTTCTTCTCGCAGCTCTTCCTGCTCGGACTCCAATGCCTCCTGCAACTGCAGTAGACACCGTTGCCGGAACGAGTGATTGGTCGACCAGTCTGTTTCGTCGAACGCGCGCCTGGCCGCGTCGATCGCGCGGTGCATATCGGCCTTCGACGCGTCGGCGACCTCTCCAAGCACCTCTTCGGTGGCCGGATTGATGTTGGCGAAGGTGCCGGCCTCGCCGTCGACGAGCTTGCCGTCGATCATCATCTTCGGCTCGAAACGAACCCGTGCGGTGTCAGCCATGGTGCTCGCTTTCGTTGGGCGCAGAGTGGTGTTGTGAACGTGAAAACTTCATCGCCAGAACGGCTACACGCTGAAGAACCGGCGCAGGCAAGACGCGGGCGGCCAATACCATTGCCCGCTGACCGGCCCTCAGCGATACTGTGCCGGGACGCAGCGACCCCGAGCGCGGAATGCCCAGCATCAGGCGCGTCGTGTGGTGCAGTGCGGCTGCTGGTAGAACGCGATTGGCGATCAACAGCATTCGCGCATCGGGTCCTACCGACCGTCGGTCGAACGGAGCCTTGCTGTCGAGCGCCTTCGAGAGGCCTGCGGCGAACTTCTTCGGTGAGCGGGCGGCCACACGCATCGCGAACCGACCACGCTTGTCCATCGTGCGGTGGTGAGGCGCGTAGGGCCCATCGATGTCACGGCAGTCGGTCGTGCCCGCATCGGTGATGATTGCAGTGTCATACGTGCCGGTCACCAGGACGGTCACGCCCAGCCCGAAAGGCGCGACCTCGCCGGCCATCGATTCACCCCAGCGTTCGAGCGCGCCCTTCACCGCGGAATACGGTGCGGTCGCAGGCATTCCACGCACCCCACCTTGACTGGACACCAAGACGATTCGGCCCCGCCCGGCTGCACGCATGGGCGGCAGAAGCGCCTGCGTCAGAGCGACCGGACCGAACAGGTTGGTCGTGAACATCCGCTCCCACAAACTCAACGGCGTCTCTTCCACCATTCCGGCAGCAGAGATACCGGCGTTGTGCACCAGTGCATACGGCGCGCCAACGGCCTCCTCGATGAGCTTCGCCGCAGCCGTGATCGATGCGGCGTCGGTGAGGTCGAGCGGGACGCCGATCAGGCGCGGATCGTCGTCTCGCGCTCCGGTTTCGTCACGCAGACCCTCCATTCCCGCGTCCACCGACCGCATGGCCGCTACGACGCGCCAGCCTTGGCGGTATAGGTGCGAAGCGGACGCGAACCCGAGTCCCCTTGAGGCACCGGTGATGACGACGCTGCGCGGCTCAGCCATTCTGCACTTCTGGTGCACATCGGTCGCTGTCCGCGCCCAGCTGCACGTCCGGCCGCCCGTGCGGCTGTGCGCTCATCCAAGTCGACCAAATGCCCACCGAGTAGGGGCCAGGTTGCCCGTTCTCCTCGTAGAAGCCCTGCGGGTCATACACTTTGGCCTCCGGATACGGCCACGGGCATGCGACCGACGTGGCGGTCCTGGTCCACTTGATGATCGCGAACCCGGTGCCGTACGCGAAGTAGGCCAGGTTGATGAGCGCGAACATCACGATGAACATGCCCAGGGCGGGGCGACTGGCGAAGATGCGCGCGCGCTGGGCCAGCTTCTCGGCCACCGTCCGGCCGGTGTCGTCGCGGTAGAGCAGCACGCCGGCCGGGATCATCACGAAGGTCACCATCAGTGATTCCCAGATCAGCGGGAACTGGTAGGGCTCTCCGACGAAGATCGACCCGAACGGAATCACCTGCGCGTAGATGTAAAAGCCGGTGCGCACCAAGGTGACCTCGAGCATCATGTCGAAGACGAACCCGATCGGCAAGATGATCGCCGCCAGGCTGATCAGGGGGTGTCGCCACACGAATGAGTCGACGGGCCTGCGCGCCTGCAGCTTTCGCAGAATCCAGATGGCCGGAAAGTACGGTCCCAGGTAGAACATGATGTACCCGATGACGAGGAACGGTTCGACCGTCGGCGACAGCGACACCAGCGGCCAGTCCTCGGGCCAGTGCCACAGTTGCGGGTTGTACACCGCGAACGGTGACCAGTTCATGATCGGGTCCTGCCAGACGATCAACGTCGTGACGATGCCCATCAGCAGTACCGGGTGAGCACCGTGTCTGCGCCACGCCACCACGTAGACGGTGATGATGATGCACATCGTGATGATCGTGAAGATCTGGAACAGGCCGAGCCAGTGGTCATAGCCGAACAGTGGCTCGACCGGCCGGGGTGCACCCGTGACTTCGGGATTGCGGATGCGTGGGGACACAGCGCCCATGCGCGCGTTGACTGCAATCAGCGCAAGCAGCACCACCGCGACAACAATCCACGCCGCAGCCTTCCATGATCCCTTCTTCGGTCCTCCCGCAGGGCTTTCGGTGGATGGGCTTGTCTGCTCGGTGGTCATCATTCCTCACCAAATCGGTCGACAAGATGCGAGTTGACGCCATCCGCATCGAGCCTGCGGGCCACGAGATAGCCGGCTCCCATCCAGGCGCGTCGAGTCCAGTTGCCGAACGACACCCTGGTACCGGGCGCACCCGCGGCGGCGGGCATCATCTTCACCCGCTCGAGTGCCTCCTTGACGCCGCGGGG
>JAJKIB010000385.1 GCA_021154745.1 Mycobacterium sp. | reverse complement strand
GGGCACGCCGAAGTTGAGAGACCTTGGACTGCAGAGTGTTGCGGGTCGCCTCCGACCCACCCCAGAGATCCTCCAAGAGCACCTCTGTCCGCACCGAACGTCCGGCCTCCAGCGCCAACCGCACCAACAGCTCGGTCGTCTTGCCCGACGGTACGGCGAGGAGCGCTCCGTCTCGGTGGGCCTCCACCTCGCCGAGCAGCTCGATCGTCAGCATCTTCGTAGCCTATGGCCGGCACTCGGACCGCATAAGACGCGTTTTGCAGCCGCCGTCCGTGAACTACGTGCCGAGTCCCGGGTTCGCGAGGTCACCGTCAGGCGCCGTCAGCGATTCGTCAGGCCTGAGGAACACCCTCGTTCCATGACTGACTCGACCACCGACCTGCTGAACCGTCTCATCGGCGACGAAGCTTCCGCCACCGCTGACGTTCTGCTCGCCGCGAAAACGTCTAGGTCGCCGTCCCTGCTGGTAGCGGCCGCACTGGTCGGACTCGGCCCAGACGCCGTGCAACGAGCCGGCGCGCTCGCCACGACCAGCCGAGACCGCCAGCTGGTGGCGCTCGGCGCGGCGTACCTGTCAGGCGACACCGGTCGGCTCGACGTTCTCGTTCGAGAGCACCTCAGCGACCACCCCGACAACGTGCTGGCGTCCTGGATCGCCGGACGACCACCCCACCGACCGACTTCGCAAGGCAGCACCCCATGACCGACACTCGCTGTCCCACCGCCCTCAGAACCGGCTGGCAGGTCGGGGGCGCGTCGGCGTTTGGCCTGCTATCGCGACGCCGCCCTCACCACCGCCAGCGGCTGAGCCGCCTCTCCGACGCGATCACCATGCCTCATCCAACTTCCCAATTCAGGAGCTTTCGATGACCACCGACCTCGCCACCGCCTCACGCACCAGCAATCTCACCAACGCCCGCATCGCCGCGTCTTCCCTCGGGCTAGCGTCCCTCCTGGCCATTGCCGGATTCACCGTGCTCGGCGCGGTCTTCGAATACCCGCAGATTCTCGACGAACCCACCGCCGATGTGCTCGCCTTGTTCCGTGAGAACCAGGCCGCCGTGACCTTCTGGTTCCTCGTCCTCGTGTTCAGTGCCGCCCTGATGGCCCCTGCCGGGGTATTTCTAGGACGGATGACAGGCGGCACCCTCGGGCGATGGATTGCCGGCGTCGGCATCGCTGCGGCCACCGTTCAGGTGATCGGGCTGCAGCGTTGGGTCACCCTAGTCCCTGGCATCGCCCAGGACGCTCTCGACCGCAGCCAACGCGCCGACGCCGAAGCGCGGTTCGAGCTCTGGCACACCGTGCTCGGGAAGGTCATCGGAGAAACAGTCGGATACGCCCTCACCGGCGTCTTCACCGTGCTCGTCGTACTCGCGTTGCGGCGCTCGATCCTGCCGAACTGGGCGTCTATCGCCGGGGTTGTTGCCGCGGCGCTCATCGCAACCGGGATCGTCATCCCGATCGTCCCAGCGGCGAGCCTGACGAACTTCGCCGGCTACGTCCTATGGTGCCTGTGGCTGCTGATTGTCGCCGGACTGCTGCTGCGCTCGGTCAACCGGCGACAGGAAACTCGCTAGATGCTCAGCATCTTCGCGAGGCCATCGAGGATCAGGTCGAGGCCGAACTCGAACTCCTCGCCGAAGTTGTACCCGGGCTTGGTGACGTGCTCGAGGGAGAACTCCGTGAGGTGCGGATAGACCTCCGGCGGGGCGTGGTCCATGATCGATTCCGCGATGTCGGTGACGCTCTCGGGCCCGTTGATCGGCAATGAGCTCTCGGACAGGGCGAAACCGTAGACGTAGCTGTCGATCAGTGCGTAGGCATGAGCCGTCATCCTCACCGAGAAGCCTCCGGAGCGCAGCGTGCCGATGTTGGCGTTCAGGTGACGCAGGGTTGCGGGCCCGGGGTGGGTTCTGGCCTGGAGCAGCGGTATCGCCCAGGGATGGCGCCGCAGCACCGCCCGCGCAGAGAGGGAACGTCGCCGGATCTCGGCGCGCCATTCACTGTCCGGCGAGGGAAGATCGATCTCGCTGAAAACGATGTCGACGATCGCATCGAGGATCTCGTCCTTGTTCGCCACGTAGTAGTAGACCGACATCGGTTTGACCCCGAGCTCCGCTGCTAGCGAGCGGATCGTCAAGGCGGTGATCCCGCCGGCGTCGGCGACCGACATCGCGCTGCGGAGCACGCGATCGCGGCTCAGGCGAGGACGCCGTTCGCGAGCTTCGCTGCGCGCTGGTTCAGACATGTTGCCCTTCTAGAGACGCCAGAACTTCGCCACCCTTGCGGATTCGTACGACGTACGATAGCGTACTCGTACTTAGTAAGACTACATCGCCGGCACTCGGACCGTCCTGATGGAGCTTCACCACCACAGCAAGAACGGAGCCGAGATGACTACCAATCCCCTCGCACACCAGCCGACCGAACCCTTCACCGAAGAATCGCCTGGGCCTGACGGCTCAATGCGCGCCATCCTCCAGGCCAGCTATGGGCCTGTAGAGGCGTTGCGCGAGGGGCGGATCGAACGGCCGAGCATCAAGGCTGATGAGGTCCTTATCCGCGTGCAAGCCGCCGGCCTTGACCGGGGCACGTGGCACTCGATGACCGGCAAGCCCTACCTGATGCGGATCATGGGCTTCGGCTTTCGCCGACCGAAGAACCGGGTCGTGGGTCTCGATGTCGCTGGCACCGTTGTCGCGGTTGGCTCGGATGTGACGAGGTTCGTCGAGGGCGACGATGTGTTCGGCATCAGCCGTGGCTCCTTCGCCGAGTACGCGGTCGCTCGCGAGGACAAGCTGGCGGCCAAGCCCGTCGGCACCAGCTTCGTGGAGGCCGCCGTCGTGCCTATCTCCGGCATCACCGCGCTCCAGGCCGTACGCGACGCCGGCCGCGTCCAGGCTGGGCAGCACGTCCTGGTCATCGGCGCCTCGGGAGGCGTCGGAACCTACGCCGTTCAGCTGGCGAAAGCCTTCGGCGCCGAGGTCACGGGTGTGAGCAGCTCGCAAAAGACGGACCTGGTCCGTTCGCTCGGCGCCGACCATGTCGTCGACTACTCTCAGCAGGACTTTGCCGACGGCCGGCGACGCTACGACGTGATTCTGGACATCGGCGGGAACTCTTCCCTGTCACGACTCCGAGGCGCGCTCACCGACACCGGCACCCTTGTCATCGTCGGTGGTGAAAGCCGTGGCTCGTTGACCGGGGGCTTCGGCCGGCAGCTGCGGGCAGTGGCCCTCTCTCCCTTCCTACGGCAGCGGCTGACGATGCAGATGACCAAGGAGCGGTACCAAGACATCGAGAAACTCACCGAGCTCCTCGCCGCAGGCCGGCTGTCGCCGAGCATCGACCGTACGTTCTCGCTGTCCGAAGCTCCTGACGCCATGCGCCACCTCGAGGCCGGACACGTCCGCGGCAAGGTCGCCATCACGATTCCGACCAGCTGAAAGCGTTTATCGGCACCCTTATGCGCGCCCACCTCGCACGAGGGTGGCGCGTTGATACCCAAACGTGATCCAATACTGCGGTTGGTGTGCATCCAGACCCCGTGCGCGTCGATCCGGTCCCGAGACGGCCGTGTCGGCCCCGCGCGGGTTTTTTGAGTCATTGCTCAAAAAGGGGGACGCGGGGCAGACGCGACGGCCTCTGGGATGACTTCGGGTCGCGCCACAGGGAGCACAGCCGACGGGGGATGGAACCGCCCCCGGGACGTGTCACGCACGCGACCCGGGGGGCGGGTTCTACGGTCCGCGGCGTGCATTTGACACCAGGCACGGTCGGAGTGATTCTGAGTACACGGACGTGTACATTCCGCCGCATTCAGCCCGCATCGAGCCATGGTGCGGTCACCGGGTCTCCCGCATCACCCCTGGAGCCATCATGGTGGTGTTCTCCGCTCGTTCAGATCTTCCCCGTCGCTCAGGTTCGGCCGCCGTGCGACCGCGCCTTCGTCTTGTCGCCCTTGCCGCCGTCGCGGCTTCGTCCATGATCCTGCCGGGTGCCGTCCCTGCTGACGCGAGCTCCCCGGGCGCCCGCGCGGGAGTGCTGGCCACACACGCCGCCAGCTCGGTCCGCTTCGGGGGTCCTATCCCCCGGCTGCAGGGGGTGGCGCCGGCCGATCGGCTCGTCCCCAGACCGGCATCGCTGCAGAATCTCTCCGGCGCCGGATTCCGCTTCGGTCCACGGACCCGGGTGGTCGTAGACGGTGGCCCCGTCGCGGTGCGGGTCGCCCGCGACATCGCCCGACGGCTGCGCCGGTCCACCGGCTACTCCCTTCCTGTCCTCGAGCGATCACAGTCACCTCGCGACGCGCTGGTCCTTCGCATCCGCCCTGCCGCGCACCTGCCGGGGACCATGGGAAGTGAGGGCTACCGCCTTGTCGCCGGCCCCACGCGGGTAGTGATCGATGCGCGCACGGCCAGTGGGCTGTTCCGTGGCACGCAAACGCTGCGCCAGCTGCTGCCGCCGCAGGTCGAGAGCCGCGTCGAACAGCCAGGTCCCTGGACGGTCCCGGCGGTGCGCATCGTTGACCACCCGCGGTTCCGCTACCGCGGGGCCATGCTCGACGTCGTACGCCACTTCCTGACGGTCGCCGAAGTCAAGCGCTACATCAACCACATGGCGCTCTACAAGCTGAACCGGCTGCACCTGCACCTCAGCGACGACCAGGGCTGGCGCATCGAGATCAAGGGCTGGCCCCGCCTCACGAGATATGGGAGCACGACCGAGGTCGGGAACGGACCGGGCGGGTACTACACCCAGGCGGAGTACTCCTCGATCGTCCGGTACGCCCGCAAGCGATTCATCACGGTGATCCCGGAGATCGACACGCCCAGCCACACTAACGCGGCCCTCGCGTCGTACCCACAGCTGAACTGCGACGGCGAGGCGCCGCCGCTCTACACGGGGATCGACGTCGGCTTCAGCTCGTTGTGCATCGACAAGGACGTCACCTACCGATTCGTCAACGACGTCGTTGAACAGCTGGCGCGGCTCACTCCCGGTCGCTACCTGCACCTCGGCGGGGACGAGGCAAAGAGC
>JAJKIB010000384.1 GCA_021154745.1 Mycobacterium sp. | reverse complement strand
GCAGGTTGGTCTGGGCGAGTGCGTCGGCGACCTGCCGTGCAGCAAAGCCGGTCGAGTCCCAGTTCGAGCAGGCGACCCCGAGCAACCTGGCGCTCGTGTTCTCGAACCTCCGGTGGGTGCTGAGGAACGACGTCATCCGGGCCACGCCCACAGCGCTTCCCGGGTCGGACGTGAAGACCGTCAGCATCGAATCGGCAGCGGCTAGCGCGGCCAAGGTGAGATTGCCGGTGTTGCCCTGTGTGTCGATGACGATGTAGTCGTAGGTCGAGTCCAGCGGACGCAGCGCCCGCTTGATGCTCGTCACCAACCCGCCATGTTGAGCGAGGGCTACGCCGACGTTTTCCAGCGACGGATGCGCGGGGAGGAGGTCGACGCCCGGGGCCACCTCGCGCCGGATGACGGTACCCACGTCTGTCGGATCATCATTGTCAAGGTCGAGCACGGCGGCCAGCGAATCCTGCCGGCTGGTGATCACGCCGAAAGCCCGACCCAGACTGTCTTGCGGATCCGCATCGACGGCAAGGGTGCGGCCGCGCGCACCGAACACCGCCGCCAGGTTCGCCGCAGTCGCAGTCTTGCCGACCCCACCCTTGCTGCTGCAGACCGCCAACCGCATACCTGACTGCCTCTCGCACCGGGCCCAGTGCGCCGAGCGTATGCCCGGCGCCGCCCCGGGCGGTTGAGCGACGCGCGGCCGAAGAGGTTCTCCACGACGACTGATGGCCCGTGCTCGTGTCCTTCTCGCCGACCTTCACTCGGATAGCTCCGCCAACCCGCCGGGACCCGGTGAACCGGACCGGGCCGGTTTCCGTGGTGTCCGCCGGAACCGTTTGCAATTCGGCCATTCGGTCGACTAAGGAGGCGCGAGATGGGTAGATGGGTCAGCTGGTTGGGCGGGGCGAGCGTGGCAGCGCTCGTCGTGGCGGTGCCGGCGTCGGCGGGCGCCGCCGCCGGCGGCTACCTGCAGGAGAACCTGGTCTCCGACCAGCCCGGGGTGGCGCAGCTGACCGACCCGCAGCTGGTGAACGCGTGGGGCATGTCCCGTGGTCCCAACACACCGGTATGGGTCTCGGACAACGGCGCGGACGTGACGACCTTGTACAACGGCGCGGCCGGCACTCCCGAGTCGCCCGTGGCGAAAGTGCTGACGGTCGGCATTCCCGGTGGCGCGCCGACCGGGCAGGTCTTCAACGACACGACCGCCTTCCTCATGCCAGGCACCAGCACGCCGGCCCGGTTCATCTTCATCGGTGAGGACGGCGACCTGTCCGCCTGGGCGGGCGGTCCTACCGCCACACTGGTCGGCCACACCGACGGCGCCGTCTACAAGGGCCTCGCCCTGGCGCACAGCCCGTCCGGGCCGATGCTGCTCGCCGCCAATTTCCACGACAACCGGATCGACGTCTTCGACGCCACGTTCACCCCGGTGCCCGATACCGGAATGTTCACCGATCCCACGCTCCCCGCCGGCTACGCACCGTTCAACGTGGCCGAGATCAACGGACAGATCTTCGTGAGCTACGCCAAGCAGGACGCCGACGCCGAGGACGACGTCGCCGGCCCGGCGCACGGATTCGTCGACGTCTACACCACATCCGGCGCGTGGCTGAAGCGCTTCGCCACCCATGGCGTGCTCAACTCACCATGGGGCATGACGATCGCCCCGGCGGACTTCGGTCAGTTCAGCGGTGACCTGCTGATCGGCAACTTTGGCGACGGACGCATCCACGCCTTTGACCCGGTCACCGGTGACGTGCTGGGAATCCTGCGCGGCACCTCCGGTCGGCCACTGGCCATCGACGGACTCTGGGCGCTGATGGTAGGCGACGCGGTCGCCGGTGGCCCGCAGTCCGTGTGGTTCAGCGCAGGCCCGGACGACGAGGCGCACGGCCTGCTCGGCGTCCTGCGCGCCGGGTAGGCGACACAACGGCGTCGTCCGCCAACCCGGTGGACGACGCCGTTGTGCACGCGCCCGTGTCGAGCGGAGACCGCTCGAGACCAGTTTGGGCTGGTCCGATGCCGCCGGCGGTCGATCCCGGTGGCCTAATTGGCGGATGGACATTGTGCAGGCGTGTCACCGGCTGGCCGCAGCCGGCCTCGTGGTCGGGACGGCGGGGAACGTGAGTGTGCGTGCCGGGGAGCGGGTTTCGCTCACCGCCAAGGGCGTCGCACTGGGCGAGGTGACACCTGCGGACGTCGCGGTCACTGATCTGGACGGCAACGTGCGGTCCGGCTCGCCGACATCCGAGCTCGACCTGCATCTGGCGATTTATCGCCGATACGGCGCTGTCGCGATCGTGCACACGCACGCGCCGATGGCCACTGCACTGGCGTGCGTGTTGGACGAATTGCCCGTCATCCACTACCAACTGCTAGCGCTCGGCGGCGCGATTCACGTCGCGCCGTTCCACCCCTTCGGCACCCCGGAGCTCGCGGCCGCGGTGGTCGACGCCTTGCGCGGGAGAGCCGCGGCGCTGCTCGCCAACCACGGTGCGGTCAATTACGCGCCCACGGTGGCTGCTGCGGTGGAGGGATCCGTCCTGCTCGAGTGGGCCTGTGCGCTCTACCTGAACGCCTCCCGGCTCGGCGCTCCGCGAGTGCTCGACGAGCGGGAACAAGCTGCGGTGCGGGCATCGGCGGCGCGGCACGGATATCGGTCGCTCGCCGCGCCATCCTGGTGCCCGTCATGATGGTGCGGTGCGCACGATCGACTGGCAGGACGGACACATTGTTGCCATCGACCAGACGCGGCTCCCTGCCGAGCTGGCTGTCTTACACATCCGCACCGTCAACGAGCTGATCGATGCGATCAAGCGGCTGGCGATCCGCGGCGCGCCCGCACTCGGCGTGGCCGGCGCGCTCGGGGTCGCGCTGGCCGACTCCGATCCGGAGTCGGCCCGGCGGCTCAAGGCGGCGCGTCCTACCGCGGTGAACCTGGCCTGGGGTGTGGACCGGGTGCTGTCCCGGCCGGACGCGCCGCTTGCCGAGGCGTTATCGGTGCTCGAGGAGGACATCACCGTCAACCGGGCACTGAGCCAGCGTGGCGCGGACTGGTTGCTTGATCGCGTCGGGCGGCCGGTCGACGTGCAGACGCACTGCAATGCCGGTGCCCTCGCCTGCGTGGAGTGGGGCACCGCTCTTGGTGTGGTGCGGGCGCTGCACGACCGCGGGGCGCTGGGCGTTGTCTACGTCGACGAGACGCGGCCGCTGCTGCAGGGGGCGCGCCTGACGACGTGGGAACTGGCGCAGCTCGGGATAGTCCACACGCTCGTCGCCGATGCGGCGGGACCGTCGGTCATCGCCCGCGCCTTGGTGAACGCCGTGGTGGTCGGTGCGGACCGCATCGCCGCCAACGGTGACGTCGTGAACAAGATCGGCACCTACCCGTTGGCGTTGGCCGCACACCGCGCGGGGATACCGTTCGTCGTGGCCGCACCGGAATCGACCATCGACGCTGCGACGCCAACCGGCGCCGACGTCCCCATTGAGATCCGCGATGACACCGAGGTGACGCACATCTTGGGAACGCGGACATGTCCGGAGCAAACGCAGGCGCTGAACTACGCCTTCGACGTCACCCCCACCGAGCTGGTTACCGTGATCGTCACCGAACGCCGCACCCTCGAGCACGGTCCCGCCGCACGGACCCAGCGACCCGCGAAACCAGTAAGGGGACGATGACCCGCGCCGTGCGGCCAAGGACGATTCGGCGGTCACTTCCTCCGGCTCGTGGGCCGCTCGGTCGCCACCGGAGGAGAATCGTCAAGCAGTTGATCGCGCGGGACGCGCCCCAACCAGCTGCCCGCGAGCAGCGAAGTAACGATCGCGAGAAGCACCAAGACGGCATAGAAGGACTGGTCGATGATCCCCGCTCCGAGGGCGACCGAGGCCAGGACGATGCCCGGCCCGCCGCGCGCGTTCATGGCGACAGCGAGGTTCACCGAGGCGGCCGGCCGCCGGCCGGACAGCCGCGCTCCGGCGTAGACGCTCACGGTCTTCACCGTGCAGGCGAAGGCGAGGTAGGCGAGGAAGAAGAGCGGGTCGAATCCGTGCAGCAGATCGAGCTGTAGCCCGACCATGGCGAAGTACACCGGGATGAAGAATGCGAACGCGAACTGGGTGACCGCGACCCGCGCGCCCTCCTCCACCGGGTCTGGCTCGCGCGTGGCCGAGCCGGCGGCGATGCCGGCCACGAACGCGCCGAAGAACGGCTGGATACCCAGCAACACACATCCGCAACAGGCGGCGAGCATGAAGATCAGCTGGAAGGCGATCGGACTCCGCTGGCGGATCGGGTTGAACCGCGACCGGGCCGCGGCTCGATACACGGGCCGGCCGACGGAGAGGAACAAGCCGAGAACGGTGACCGTCGCGATCGCGTGATAGATGAGATCGCCGACCGAGCCGGGACCGAGCCCGAGCGCGCCGGGAAGCCCGAACAATGCCGACCCCGGTTGCGCGGCGATGCCCAGCGCAACGGCAAGCACGACATAGAGGACGATGTCCTCCACGACCGCCACACCGAGGACGATCCGCGAGAACGGTGTGCCCAGCAGCCCGAGGTCGAACATGATCCGCGAGATCACCGGGATGCTGGTGACGGCCATCGCGATTGCGAACACGAGCAGGAACGACCGGGCGTTTCCGGACGGGCCGAAGAAGCGTGATTCGTCGATCACCGCGAGCGCGGCCAGGCCGGCCAGGAAGGGCAGCAGCGTCCCGAACCCGAGGATGAAACCGGCCGTCCTGGCCTCGCGTCGCTTGATCCAGGTTCGGACCTCGCTGCCGGAGCAATACATGAGCAGCAGCAGCCCGAGTTGGTAGATTGCGCCCAAAACCGGCGCTGTCGGCCCGTCCTTCGGGAAGAGCCAGTCATGGGCCTGGGGAACCCACGCCCCCAGTGCGGTCGGCCCGAGCAGCAGGCCGCCGAGGATCTCGCCGATCACCCGAGGTTGCCGGAACCGGGCAAACAGCGCGCCGAGGCCGTGGGCAGCAACCAGTAGAACAGTCAGGGCGGCCAAGAGGCGGGCCACGTCGCTGGTGGCAAGACTCATCGGGCCGCTTCCGGTGGCGTAACGCTGGACAACCCGACCCAACACCCCGGAGACCCGCCGCGCATGGGGCAATCGGCGTAGGCGTCGTCCCCCGAATGGTGGAGATCGGCAGAATCCTCAGGGCCTGTTCTGCGCGCTGCTCAGGACGGTTCTTCTTCGGCCGGTTCTGCTTCGGCGAGGACGTCGCGGGCGACGGTGAACGCCCGGTTGGCGCGCGGCAGCCCGGCGTAGAGGGCGGTGTGCAGCAACACCTCGGCGATCTCGTCAGGGGTGAGCCCATTGCGGCCCGCCGCGCGGACATGCAAGGCGATCTCGTTCTCGGCGCCGAGCGCGACGACGGCCCCGAGCGTGGCAATCGAGCGGTCGCGGCGGGACAGTCCCGGACGCGACCACACGTCGCCCCACGCGTACCGGGTCAGGAAATCTTGGAACGGCGCAGTGAACGCGGTGCTCGAGGCGACTGCGCGATCGACGTGGCTGTCGCCGAGAACGGAGCGCCGCGTGGCATAACCGGCGGCGAGCGTGGCGCCGGCGGCGAAGTGTTCGAGTAGCAACTGCGCGACCTTGCCGGCCTGCTCGACCGGTGCGATGTGTGCGGCGTCCGCGAGCACCTCGAATCGGGCCCCTGGGATTGCGTCGGCCAGCGCTTGCGCGCGGTCCGGCGTCGCGGTTGGATCCGCGGCACCGGCGATGACGAGAGTGGGCGCGGCGATCCGGCCGAGATCGGCGCGCAGGTCGGCCTCGGCCAGGGCAGCACAGCACTGGGCATAACTCTCCGGGTCGGTGGTTGCGAGCATCGACTGCAACCGGGTGAGCAGCGCGGGATCCCGCTCCGCCGCCCCGGCGGTGATCCACACCCGGCCGGGGACGTCCGCGACGGCAGCCATGCCTCGTCCCCGGACAGCGGCCGCCCGGTCGTGCCACTGTTGTGCCGGCGGCAACTGGGCGGCGGTGCACAGCGCGCTGACCCGCCCGACCCGGTAGGGGTGATGGGTCGCCAGCCAGAGCGCCGTCATCCCGCCGATGGACAGGCCGGCCAACTGGACACGCTGGAGTTCGAGCTCGTCCAGGATGGCGAGCACGTCGCCGCCCAGGTCGGCAAGGGTGCAGGGGTCGCCGGGTGCTGCCGGCGGCGACCCGCCATGCCCCCGCATGTCGATTCGGATGACACGGAACTGCTCGGCAAGCGGCGTCAGGCATGGCGTCCATATGTCAGTCGTCGTGCCGATGGAGTTCAGCAGGACCAGCGGCGGCGCCTCCGGCGGACCGTCTGATCGCCAGGCGAGCGTCACGAGTTCCTCCGCTCCAGGTACCGGTCGACGAGATCGCCGGCGTGGCCGGTCTCGGCCGTCCCCTCGCAGTGCGTGAGATTGCGGGCCATCGCCTCGCGGTTGACGACGAGTCCGGTCAGCGAGTCGCGCAACCGGGAGGCGGCGCCACCGGTCGTGCGCAGCAGCGCAGTGAGTGCCGGCCACTCGGCATGCCAGCTGCCGGCCCCACGTTGCAGTTCCGGCGCGGCGCTGGCCAGCAGCGTGGCGACGAGGCCGGGCGCCTGTGCTGCGGCTGCACGAGCGGTGATCGCAGCGATCGGGTTCTGCTTGTGCGGCATCGCCGACGAGCCGCCCGGTACCGCCTCAAACAGTTCGCCGATCTCGGTCTGGGCCAGCAGGACGATATCCGTGGCGGGCTTGGCGATCGCCGCGCTCACCTGCCCCAGCGACCCGGCGAGTTCGGCGACGACGCCACGCTCGGTGTGCCAGGCGCCGTTCGGCTCGGCGAGGTCCAGCTCCTCGGCGAACGCCGACATCACCCGCAACCCGTGCGGATGCAGGACCGACAGCGTGCCCACCGCGCCGCCGAGCTGCACTGGCAGCTCGCCACGCAGCGTCCGCAGCCGGCGCCCCGCGCGATCCAGTCCGGCGCCCCACACGGCAGCCAGCGCGCCGAATGTCGTCGGCACGGCCCGTTGCAGCAACGTGCGTCCGATCATCGGGGTGTCGCGGTGCGCGCGGGCGAGCGCGGCGACCGTGTCGGCGCAGTCGCCGACGTCGGCGACCAGCACCCCCAGTGCGCGATGCGCCACCAGCATCATCGCGGTGTCGAGGACATCCTGACTCGTCGCCCCGAGATGAACGGCGTCCGCGGAGCCGGCGGGCACCCGGGCGCGCAGCATCTCGACGAGCGCGATCACCGGATTGCCGCCGGCGATCGCGTCCCGGCCGAGGTCGGCAGGATCGGATCGGGACAACTCGTCCGCGGCGCGCGCGACCTCCATAGCCACCGTGAGCTCGATGATCTCGGCGCGGGCGCACGCGCGGGCCAGCGCGGCCTCGGCCTCGCACAGCGCCGTCAGCCAGGCCCGGTCGTCGACCGCGGTCGCGATCGCCGTCTGCCCGAACAGCGGGCCGAACAATCCGTCCATCAGAGCCTGAAGAAAGGGGTTTCGGCGGCGCCCTGCAGGTGAATGTCGAAGCGCAGAGCGCCGTCCGGATCGACCGCGGCGATCAGCCGGGCGCGTTCGTCCGGCGGGAGCGCTGAGAGCACCGGGTCCGCGTCGTTGGCGGCCGGTTCGTCCGGAAAGTAGATGCGGGTGACGAGTCGGTTGAGCAGGCCGCGCGCGAACACGGAGACATCGATGTGCGGTGCTTCCAGTGCGTCGTCCTCAGCGGGCAGCGGTCCCGGCTTGAGGGTGCGGATCCAGTAGCTGCCGTCCGCGGCGGTAGCGCATCGGCCGAAGCCGCGAAAGCCGCGCTCGGCGGGCCCGCGCGGGTCGTCCGGGTGTGCGAACCGGCCGGCCGGATCGGCCTGCCAGGTCTCGATCAGCCCGTCCGGTACCGGGGCGCCGGCGCCGTCGACGAGCCGTCCGGCGATGGTCACCGCACCGGGCGTGCCGGGCGGGACGACGTCCGGCCCGTCCGGCCACGGCAGCACGATGGCGAGGAATGGACCGACCGTTTGCGACGGGGTACCCATCAGCCGCCCTCCTCGAATGGTGTCTGCTCCCGGCCCCGCAGGATGATGTCGAAACGGAAGCCGAGCGCCCAGTGATCGGTCGTCACCTCGTGGTCGTACCGCGAGATCATCCGGGCGCGCGCCGCGGCGTCCGGAACCGCGTTGAAGATCGGGTCCTGAAAGAACAGCGGGTCGTCGGGAAAATACATCTGGGTCACGAGCCGCTGCGTGAACGCCCGGCCGAAGAGCGAGAAGTGGATGTGCGCCGGCCGCCAGGCGTTGAGGTGGTTCTGCCAGGGGTAGGCGCCGGGCTTGACGGTGGTGAACGAGTAGTGGCCCGCCGCGTCGGTGACGACGCGGCCGCCGCCGGCAAAGTGCGGGTCGAGTTGCGCCGCCCATTGATCCACAGGGTGTCGGTAACGGCCGCCGGCGTTCGCCTGCCAGACTTCGACGAGTGCGTCCGGCACCGGACGCCCGTCACCATCCCGCACGTGGCCGTGCACGATGATCCGCTGCCCGGCTGCCTCACCACCGTCGTAGTTCGTGAGGTCGGCGTCGCCGGGCCGGACGCGGTCCGTGCCGAACACCGGCCCGGTGAGCTCGGTGAGCCGCTGCGGCAGCAGGTGCAGCGGCCGGGTCGGCGCCCGCAGTGCGGTGCTGCGGTAGTCAGCGACGTCGTACGCCGGATGGGTGCCATTCGGCTCGATGCGGTACGGAGGGGGCAACACGAACGTCATCGATAGGACCATCCTTGGGCATACGGCATGCCGGTGTAGTTCTCGGCCAGCGAGGTCTCGGCCGCGCGTGAGCTGGTGATGTAGTCGAGCTGCGCCAGCGCCAGCCGATGGCCGAACGCGTCCTCGCGCGGATCGACGTGCAGCATGGCGGTCATCCACCAGGAGAAGTGCGTCGAGCGCCAGACTCGCCGCAGCGCGGTCTCGGTGTACGCGGCGAGCAGATCCGTCCGGCCGGCCGCGTAGTAGCCGCCGAACGCGTGCGCCAGGATCCGGACGTCGGCCATCGCGAGGTTCATGCCTTTCGCCCCGGTCGGCCGCACGATATGCGCTGCGTCACCAGCGAGGTAGAGCCGGCCCTGCTGCATCGGCGTGCAGACGAAGCTGCGCATCGGCGTGATGCCCTTGTCGAGCAGCGGGCCCTCTGTGAGCGTGAACCCGTCGTCCGTGGCAAACCTCGTGTGCAGCTCGGCCCAGATGCGGGCGTCCGGCCAGGCGATGAGGTCCTCGTCGGCCGACACCTGCAGGTACATCCG
>JAJKIB010000383.1 GCA_021154745.1 Mycobacterium sp. | reverse complement strand
GCCAAGCAGACGAAAAGCTGTGCAGGAGCGCTGCGACGGAATCCCCCTCTACATCGAGGCGGTCGTCGCCAAGCTCAAAGGGCAAGCTTCCAATTCGGTCGAGTCCGCCGAGGTGCCCGACACCCTCTACGAGACGCTGGTGGCGCGCCTCCGGTCGAGCAGAAGGTCGCTTCTCGCGGTCGAAGCGGCCGCACTCATCGGCAGTCATTTCGATAAGAGCCTGCTGTCCTACGCGGTCGAGTTGAGCGAACGCGAAATCGACGATCTGCTCGAGGAGCTGACCCGAGACAGGGTGTTTCGACCCGTTGGTAAACAGAGCTGGCGTTTCCATCACGAACTCCTGCGAGAGGTCGCGTCGGAACTCTCACCGCCAAGCGTTCGGCGCAGACTGCACAACCGAATCGCAGATGCACTGGTGGCCACCACGGCCGACGGGACGCCCGACTGGCCACTGGTGGCGCACCACTACGAGAAAGCCGAGCGTTTCGACGAGGCGGCATCGGCTCTCCAGAGGGCGTCGGCCGGCGCCAGGCAGCGCGGTGCGCTCGGCGAAGCCCGCAATTACCTCACACGCGCGCTGACGAACGTCGGGCGGCTGCCAGCGGCTGCTGCACGTGACCGGCGCGAGATCGCTGTCCGCCTCGAGCGTGGGTTCCTCGCCTTTGCAGCGACGGGGCACGCAAGTGTCGAGGCCGCCGCGGAATTCGAGCGGTGCTTGCAACTCATCGGCGACGAGCCGAGCGTGGAGTTGTTCGGGACCTTCAGCGCCCTCTGGAGCTACTACGCCACCCGTGGCGATCTGCGTCGAGCGACTCAACTCAGTGAGGTCTTGCAGACACGATACGAGGACAGCCCGGCCTGGTACCGCGCGGCCACCGATTCGACGCTCGGAGTGCTCGCAACATTGCGGGGCGAGTTCCGTACCGCCCGAGCCATCCTGGAGGCCACCGTTGCCGTGATCGACGATCTCGGCTCGCCGGAGATCGAAGGAGGCTGGTTCGCACCCAATGATCCACTCGCCGGGGCGTACTCATTCCTCGGACTCATTCGGTGCCTCCAGGGAGACATGGCGGGCGCCGAAAGCGCATTCGCCCGGGCCGAGACCCGTTGCGATTCACTGGGTTTCCCCCACGGCGCGTTTTCCCTCTGCTACGCGAGGGCGATGGAAACCTTGACACGGATCGAGGCCGGCCGATTGGACCGCGCCGCCGACCTCGTCGAAGAAGTCGCCAGACGAGGCGCACAGCACGGCTTCGACGAATGGGTCATGATCGCTGGGTGTAACGGGGCCTCTGTCGCCGCCCGTGTAGCGCTGGCCGCCGGCGAGACGGACCCCACGGCGTGGCAGGCACACATCGCGGCCAATACTGCGATCGTCGACGGATGGCGCGCCGCCGAAACGAAGACGTTCCTCGCTTGTTACGACGGTGTTCTGGCGCGCGTACTGACCGCCGCCGGCATGAAGGATGAAGCGCGGGAACGCGTGGAACTTGCGCTGCAGATGGCCGACGAGACAGGCATACACTTCTACGACGCCGAGTTACTGCGCATCCGGGCCCTCACCCATGACGACGCAGAAGAGCGTCGCGCTGGCCTTCGTTCAGCCATCGAACTGGCTCAGAAGCAAGGTGCTCACACCTTCGAACTGCGCGCCGCTGCAGACGATTTCGAACTATCCGGGGCGTCTGCGCAGACCGCGTTGGAGGAGGCGGTCAGCCGCCTTTCGAAGGAACAGACCTGGCCGGAGTTGGCGCGCGCGCGAGCCTTGCTGCGGTGAAGAGGACGCGCGGGCGCGTCGTTGTCCTCGGCGGAGGCATGGCCGGGCTGAGCGCCGCCTGGCGGCTGAGCGAACCCGGTTGGCGCGACCGTTTCGACTCGATCACCGTGTACCAGCGCGGGTGGCGGCTGGGCGGTAAGGGTGCCTCCAGTCGGGGCCGGCATGGCCGGATCGAGGAGCACGGCCTGCACGTGTGGCTGGGTTCCTATGAGAATGCCTTCGCGCTACTTCGTGAGTGCTACGCCGAACTGGACCGTGCCACTACGGATTCGGCGGCTCCCATACGTACCTGGGATCAGGCGTTGATTCCCGCCGACAGCCTCGGGATAGCGGACCAATGGGGCAGCGGCTGGCTGGTATGGCCCGGACAGTTCGCCCGCAACAACGAGTTACCCGGTGAGCCGCAAGCGACCGGTCGAGAGCTGACGGTGGTCGGATTTCTCCGACGGGCTCTGCAGCTGTTGCTCGATTTGTCGGATTCGCTGGCAGACAAGTCCGGTGGGGGTCTTCTGCTGTCCGCCTCCGCCGATCCGATGTCGGCGAACTGGATCGAAGCGGCGCGCAAGGGCGCGCTCGCAACATTGGCCACCTTGACGACTCCGCCAACTGCCGAGGCCGTTCAGACCGACTTGCTCGGTCAATCGCTCGACGCGCTACGCCAAGCGCTCGACTACGAGCACCGACCCGATCACAAACGACTCTGGCTTCTGCTGTCCCTTCTGACCGCCACCGCGCGCGGGTTGATCGTCGACGGTTTGATCACAGATCCCCGTGGCTTCAGGGCCATAAACGACGAGGAGTACGGCGCCTGGATTCTGCGTCACGGCGCCCACCCGGATGTGCTCGCCTTCCCGCTCGTTCGCGGCATGTACGACATGGTGTTCGGTTACGAAGACGGTGACTACAACCGGCCATCATTCGCCGCTGGACTCGCTGTATTGCTTACCGGCATAGCGCTTTTCCAGTACAAGGGGGCGTTCTTCTGGAAGATGAGCGCCGGAATGGGTGACGTTGTGATCGCCCCGCTGTACCAGGCGTTGCGAAGGCGCGGCGTCCGTTTCGAGTTCTTTCATCGGGTCGATGCGCTACATCTCGACAAGCGCCGCCATGCCATTGACGCCATTGCCATCGGTCGTCAGGTCCGGCTCGCCGAAGGCGTCGATCAGTACGAACCGTTGGCAACGGTCCGTGGCCTCCCGGTCTTCCCCAACGCCCCGCTGGAGGACCAGATCGAGCCGGGTGCCCGGACCGACGACCTGGAATCGCACTTCGGCCGGCGCGACGACGTCGAGACGGTGCTGCTGCGCCGCGGCGTCGACTTCGATCACGTCGTGCTGGCCGCTTCGCTCGGCATGGTGGAACTCGTGGCATCGGAGTTGATCGCCGACCGGCCGGAGTGGCGAGACATGACGGCGCACCTGCGCACGGTTGCCACCCAGGCGTTCCAACTCTGGCTGCGCCCAACAGAATCCGCGCTGGGATGGAACCGCCCGGGCGTCACGACCAGCGGCTACGTCGCCCCCTTCGATACGTGGGCGTCGATGCCGCAGACGCTGTGGGCCGAGGACTGGCCCGAGGACGACCGACCGCGCACGGTCGCGTACTTCTGCGGTGCGTTCGATGCCGCGTCGCCGACGAGCGACGATCGCGAAGACTACATCGGCCGATGCCGGCAACGCGTGCTCGCCCATGCGGTCAATTACCTCGATGACCATGTGGGCTTGTATCTGCCCGGCGCGGTCGGCGCGGACGGTTTCGCGTGGCACCTGCTGAGCGGCGCTAACGGCCACCGCGGTACGTCAGCCCTGGAAACTCAGCACGTCAGCGTGAACATCGATCCGTCCGATCGGTACGTTCAGTCGGTTCCTGGCTCCGATAAGTATCGACTGCGGCCCGATGAAAGCGGTTACGACAACCTCGTTTTGGCGGGTGACTGGACCGATTCGGGAATCAACGCGGGCTGTATCGAGGCAGCCGTGATGTCGGGTCTGCAGGCAGCCAATGCTCTCCTCGGTCGTGGCCGCTACTACCGTATTCGCGGCTTCTACCTGCCCTGACCACAACCGCGTTCAGTTCAGCTGGGCCGTGGTGATCGTCACCCCGGCGGCGGTCAGCCGCGCCGACAGCGCGTCACCCATTGCGGCAGCCGGGGTCAGCACACCACGCAGCGGGGACAGTCGATCGCGGTCGGTCGCCAGGCACAGGGCACTCTCGCCGACCATCACCGCCGTTGCCGAATAGCCGGGGTCGCGCCGCTGGGCCATCGTGGCCATGTACCGCCGCCCTTTGCTCGTCGAGGTGTACGTCTCGACCTTGTAATGACCGCGAGACCCTTCATCGTGTCCGGTGGCGGGCGGGGGTGTCATTCGTTCGACCAGCCCGGGGGGAAGCATCTGCAAGTACCAGCCGCCCAGCCTGGACGCTCCGGCAATGCCGGCGTTGAACATCGCCGCGATGACCGGCGCGGCGACGGTCGAGCCATGGGTGATGGTCTCTTGGTATCGGAACCGGCTGCCATACGCGAAGCCGAGAAGCGCGTTGCTGCGGCGAACACAGCGCGTGTTGTACAAGGCCATCACGTAGCCCCCGACCCACAACCCTTTCAGCTCGGGTGCAATGTCGGACCCCGCACACGATGGAAGATCCGGCTGCGCACCCAGTTCCGGCTCGGCACTGCGGTCCGGGCTCAGGCTGTACGGGTCATCGAGCATGCGTCGCATTTTGGGATCGTCCACCGCGATGCGCATCAACTCCATCATCGTCGCGATCGAGCCGCCCGCGTACCCGCCGGAGTATGCCCGTAGCACCAGCGTGGTATCGCCCAGCTGACCGGCACCATCGTCGGTCGCCCGGCGGTGCAGCGCGTAGACGGTCAGGTCCGAGGGAATGGAGTCGAATCCACACGAGTGGACGATCCGAGCGCCGTTATCGGCGGCCTGCTGGTGATAGAAGTCGATGCTGTCGCGGACGAACGGAACCTCACCGGTCAGGTCGGCGTAGTCGGTTCCGGCGGCGGCGCATGCCGCGACGACCGGCAGCCCATATCTGCTGTACGGCCCGACTGCACTGACCACCACCTGAGTTCTGGCCGCCATGGCCTTCAGTGCAGCCGGCTGTGACAGATCGGCTGTGATAACCGGCCAATCCTGTGCGACGGCGCCGAGGTTTCGCCGGACGGCGCGCAGCCGGTCGGCGGAGCGACCGGCCAGCCCGACGCGGATTCCTGCGCCGGCTCCTGCTAGGTATTCAGCGGTCAGCTTGCCGATGAAGCCGGTGGCGCCGTACAGAACGATGTCGAGGTCACGCTGCCCGGCGTGCATGGGCGTTGACGCTACCCGCCGTGCGCGCGCCGTTCGCGATATGCGGCGACATGCTGGCGGTTGCCGCAGTTGCCGGTGTCGCAGAACTTGCCGGACCGATTGCGCGACAGGTCCACCAGGACGGCGTCACAGTCCGGCGCCGCACAGACTTTCAGCCGGCGCAGCTCGCCGATGCGGATGAGGTCGGCCAGCGCCATCGCAAACTCGGCGCCCATCCGCTGCCAGAGCGGGTCGTGCACGGACGCCAGGTGCAGATGCCACTCCGGCATCTCCGGGTGCCGGGTCAGCCACGGCGCCGCCTTGGTGTCACTGAGCAGCGCATTGACTTGGCCTACGGCTTGGACCTCGTCGTCCGCGACCTCCCAGATCTTGCCCAGCCGCTCCCGCAGCCGATGAATCGACGTCAGCTCGGCGGTGTCGTGGTCCCGCCGGCCGGTGTAGCCCCAGCCGTCCAAGAAAGCCTCGAGGGCCGCGGCGTCACCGAGCCGTTCGCCGTCCACCCTGTCGCTGTTGATCAGCCCACATGCCGCCCGCAATGTGATCTCGGTGTCATGACTAAAAAGCATTTGACTCATGACTCCCTCCAGGCGTAGCGTCACGGCCAAATCGGATTTTACTCATTACATGCCGGAGGTGCACATGGCGACCACCCAGCCCACGGTTGACCACTTCCGGATCGGCCTGTTGTTCGCCGTCGGCTCCGCCTTCGCCTTCGGGTCCTCTGGACCGTTCGCCAAGTCGCTGATGGAGGCTGGCTGGAGCCCGACAGCCGCGGTCACCGCCCGGCTCGCCGGCGGCGCGCTGCTGATGGCCGTCTTCGCCACGATCGTCAAGCCCGATTGGGTCCGCGAAGCCCTGCAGCATGCGAAGACCGTCGTCGCCTACGGCCTGATTCCGATCGCGGGCGCGCAGCTGTGCTACTTCAACGCCGTCGCCCATCTGTCCGTCGGCGTCGCACTGCTGCTCGAGTACAGCGCCCCGATCCTGGTCGTCGGCTGGCTGTGGTCCACCACCCGGCGCCGGCCGAGCAGCCTGACGCTCACCGGTGTCGCACTGGCCGTCGCCGGAATCATGTTGGTGCTGAACGTCTTTTCCGGTGCCCACATCAACCTGATCGGTGTCGGCTGGGCCCTTGCGGCCGCCGTGTGCGCCGCCTGTTACTTCTTGATGTCCTCCTCCGTCGCAACCGACGGCGACGGCCTCAGCTCGGTCACGCTGGCGACGGCCGGCCTGATCGTCGGTGCGGCCGCGGTCGCGGCCATCGGTGCCACCGGGCTGATGCCCCTGACCTTCGGGACAAACGATGCCGTCGTCGCGGGGTGGACGGCGTCGTGGCTGGTGCCGGTCATCGCGCTGGCCCTGATTCCCACCGCGATCGCCTACACGCTCGGCATCATGGGCATCGCCCGGCTACAGCCGCGGTTCGCATCCCTGGTGGGCCTGTCCGAGGTCATGTTCGCTGTGCTGGCCGCCTGGGTGTTGCTGGGGGAGGCCATCACGCCGATACAGGCCATCGGCGGAATCGTGGTACTGGCCGGGCTAACGCTGGCCAGGCAGGGCGACCGCAGCGACACGCTGGACAAATTGACGTGGCCGGAAGAACCACCCGAAGCAGTGGCATCTGGCCGATCGGTTGGTCCCAGCTGATCTAGATATGTGAAGATAACCGGCGTGACTTTGCTCCGGATATCGGCCCGGCTGGCCGCGATCACCTCGGCCCTCGTTTGTGCGGCAACGATCCTCGTCACCGCGCCGTCGGCGACCGCGGATCCGTGCCCCGACATCGAGGTGGTCTTCGCCCGCGGCACCAACGACGCGCCCGGTCTCGGACGTCCCGGCCAGGCTTTCGCCGATGCCCTCAGGGCACAGATCGGCGGCCGCACTCTGACCACATACGCGGTCAACTACCCCGCGAGCTACGACTTCCTGGCCGCAGCCGATGGCGCGGCCGACGCCACCAACCACATCTCCCAGATGGCCGTTACCTGTCCGTCGACCCGGATCGTCCTCGGGGGATATTCGCAGGGCGCCGCGGTAGTTGACATGCTGGCCGGCGTACCCCCGCTCGGCAACAAAATCGGCGAGATCGGGTCGGCACCGCCGCTGCCGGGCAGCCTGCTGCCCAACATCGCGGCGGTGGCGGTGTTCGGAAACCCCGCGACGAAGTTCAGCAATCCGATCACGTCGTCCGTATTCGGCGGCAAGGCGATCGACCTCTGCAAGGACGGCGATCCAATCTGCTCCCGCGGCCGGAATCCGTTCGCTCATAGCGATTATGTGACCGCCGGTCTGACAGATCAGGCAGCGAACTATGTCGCTGGCATCGTTTAGCCAGACTAGGCGTTATCATTTCTTGTGCCATTGACTCGGATCCGCCGCTGGCTCATCGCCTCGGCAGCTGCCACCCTGACGACCACCGCGGGTCTTCTCGCACCAACCGCAACGGCTGAGCCACCTGACGCCGCGCCCGGCGACTGCCCCGACATCGAGGTGGTTTTCGCCCGTGGCACCAATGACGCACCGGGCCTGGGCAACGTCGGCGGCGCATTCGTCGATTCGTTGCGCGGCAAGGTGGGCGGCAGGTCGGTCGGGGCGTACGCGGTCGTTTACCCCGCCAGCTTCGACTTCCTCGCGTCGGCCGACGGAGCCAATGACGCCAGCGCCCACATCCAGTACATGGTCGACAACTGTCCCAACACCAGGCTCGTGTTGGGCGGGTACTCGCAGGGTGCGGCGATTATCGACGTCATCAGCGCGGTGCCGATCCCTGCTATCGGGTTCAACAACCCGCTTCCGCCCAACGTGCCCGACCATGTCGCCGCCATCGCCGTGTTCGGTAACCCGTCCGCCAAACTCGGTCTCCCGCTGACAGTGAGCCCGGTATGGGGTGGCAGGGCCATCGACTTGTGCAACGCCAATGACCCCATCTGCCAGACCGACGGCAAGAGTGTGGCCGCGCACCGCTCCTACCCGGGCGGGCCGACCACCCAAGCGGCCAACTTCGTAGCGGGATTGCTCTAGCACCGAGCAAAGAAATTGACGTCCACGTTGCGCTATTCCGTTAGTATCGGCCGAGTGGTGATTGATCTTGACCCTCGCAAATGGGTCCGTCGAGGTTTATTGCTCACCGTGGCATTTCTGCTCGCTGCGGCGGCTCTGATCGCGCCAGCCGTTGCGCCTGCGCCGGGTCTGGTGCCGTCCGCCTTCGCCGCGTGCCCCGCAGTCGAGGTCATCTTTGCCCGTGGTCGTACGGAACCAGCGGGCATCGGCATACTCGGCAATGCGTTCGTCAACTCACTGCGGTCCAAGGCCAACAAGAACATCAGTACGTACGCGGTGCGCTATCCCGCCGACAGCGAGATCGACATCGGCGCCAACGACATGAGCGCGCATATCCAATCGATGATGAACGATTGCCCGGATACCCGGCTCGTGCTGGGCGGCTACTCGCTCGGCGCGGCGGTCACCGACGTCGTACTCGCGCTGCCTTTTAACTTCTTCAGTTTCAAGAACCCCATGCCGGCGGATGCGGATCATCACATCGCCGCGGTCGCCCTCTTCGGCAACGGAGCCGCATGGGTAGGGCCCATCACCAACTTCAACCCGCTATACAACGACAGGACCATCGAGTTGTGTCACGGCGCCGATCCCATCTGTAACCCGGCCGACCCGGACACGTGGCAGAACAACTGGCCCGCCCACCTCGCCAACGCGTATATCCAGGCAGGCATGGCGGACCAGGCGGCCGACTTCGTCGCGGGCAAGATCTAATCGACCACCCGCAGATCGCGGGTGACCTTCGTGCGGGCCTCGAGTTCGTCATCGGGCGGGTAATCCACGCCGACGAGCGTCAGACCCTGCGCCGGTGCGGCAGCGAAGTCGCTGGAGCGCTGTGTAGACGTCAATAGTGTGGCGCACCAACCGGGTTCGCGGCGGTGCTCGCCGACGGCGAGCAATGCACCGACCAACGAGCGCACCATCGACCAGCAGAACGCGTCGGCGCTGACGTAGGCGGTGACACGGTCGCCATCGCGGGACCACTGCAGCCGCTGCAGATCGCGGATCGTGGTGGCGCCCTCGCGCTGGCGGCAGAACGCGGCGAAGTCGTGCAGCCCCAGCAGGTCTCGTGACGCCACAGCCATCGCCTCTACGTCGAGCGGTCTCGGCCACGCCGTCACATAGCGCGCCTCCTGCGGCTCAACACCGTACGGGGCAGTCGACAGCCGGTAGACATAATGCCGGCGCAGCGCCGAGAACCGGGCGTCGAAACCCGCTGCGGCGCGGTCGATGTCGAGGACACGTACATCTGCTGGCAAGAACCGGGCGAGGCGTCGCACCAGCGGCAGGAACTCGCTGTCACCCTCCCTCGTCGTGCGCGGATACGCGTTCCAAAGCGCATCGGCACGGATGTCGAGGTGGGCCACCTGACCCGTCGCATGCACGCCGGCGTCGGTTCGCCCTGCCGCACGCAGCTGCACCGGCACGCGGAACACCGTCGACAACGCGTCGTCGATTACGCCTGCCACGGTGCGCTGCCCGGTCTGTGGGGCCCAACCCGCGAATTCGGTTCCGTCGTAAGCGATATCGAGTCGAAGACGAACAAGCCCGCCACCGGAATCGATGGCGGGCTCGTTCTTCACGCTTCTAGGACTTGTCGTCGTCGGCCTTGTCCTCGGCCTCAGCCGTTTGCGCCTCCTCGATGGCGGCGTCCTCCGCCTTGACCTCGTCGATGGTCTCCTCCGCGTCGGGACCGACGGCCGCCTCCGGCTCAACCGCTGCCTGCGGTGCGGCCGCTGCCGCCACGGGGGCGGCCTTCTTCGAGGCGGCCGCGCGACGGGCCCGGTTGGCCTCGTCGGTCACCGTCTTCTCGCGCACCAGCTCGATGACGGCCATCGGAGCGTTGTCGCCCTTGCGTGCCTCCACCTTGATGATGCGGGTGTAGCCGCCATTGCGGTC
>JAJKIB010000382.1 GCA_021154745.1 Mycobacterium sp. | reverse complement strand
CTCGCGCAGGCCTTCGGGCGTCTGAGCCTTCTGTAGCTCGCGGCCCGGGAATTGCCGGTTGAGCTCGGCATCCACCAGCGGCACCACGTCGACCCCATTGACGAAGAGGCTGCCGAAGAACAGGTCGTGGCTGTCGATGTCGAGTCCGTCCACATCGACGCTGCGCATCGTGACGCCGCGGACATCGGAGAACCGCAGGGTGGCGCCCTTGAAGCTCGCCTTGACGAAGCTCGCGCCTTCGAACTCCTTCGTGCCGGAATAGGTGGTCATCGCTCTATCATGACCGCTGTCCGGGGGCAGTCCTGACCGACAGGATCGCGAGCCGCGCCGGGCCAAGTCAGGGGCTGACCGGGGCTCCCGGCTCCACGAGCTCGCTCAGTGGGCCACCGTCGACGACGTGGGTTAAGCCCAGGTCGCGCATCGTCTGCGGGGCGGCGGCCGAACCACCTGGCGGATCGACCAAGAGGGTCACCTCGAGCTCCTCTTCTTGTTGTCCCCGCCCAACCTGTTCCGTTATCGACGACTCGATGCCGATGTCCGACTGCCTACTCACCGCGAACGGCGACTCGGTGCCCTTCACGGCGTTCGCGGCGCCGGGCCGCGCGAGCGGCCGAATCGGCGGGCTTTCGTGAGCATCTCGGCGGGACGGGGGCGGCAATATGCGCGCCTGGCGACTCGGTTGCAGGTATTCGGCAAGACCATCGACGACCGCGGGGTAGTGAGGTGCTTGGCGCTCAGTCGGTGTGCAGGCCGCTCGTTCCCATCCGGGTCGGGGCCAGGTCGGCAGCGCGCCCGGCGCCGTTGAACGCGTTGATGAGCAACTGCCGCACCACGGCCGCGTCGCCCGTGCGCTGTGCCCGGATAATCATCAGGCGAGCGTAGGGAAACCCGTGCGGGCCGAGCGATCCGATTTCGGTCGGCATCATCGTGCGGACGGTAGTCGCTGCGCAGTTCTCAGCGGTGAACCGACGTGTCGGGCGCCTGTTCCGGCGTGGATCACTGGTGGCGGACATCCTTGACGCAACAGAGCGTCCGGAGAGCCCACTGTGTCCACAAGTGGCGGACGGAGCGCTCGCTCGGGCTGCGACAAGCCGACCAGCCCGCGATGGGCGTGTCGCTCGCGAGAGACGATTATGACCAGGGTGTGATCGGGCGTTCCAGGCGCTCGCCGTCGACGACCAGGTCCACTCGTTCGTTTCGGAAGCAGATCAGCCCGGCGATGCGTGGGTTCTCCGGAACCGGTGACGGATAGCTCCACGCGATGTCCTCGAGCAGCCGCTCGCCGATCCGCGCAGTCCACCAGGTGGCCATTCCTTTGTACGGGCAGGCCGACCGCGTCGTGCTCCGCAGGAGGTCAACACGGACATCCTCGGCCGGCAGGTAGTAGCGCACCGGAAGCGTGGTCTCGAACAGCACCAGGGGGCGGTGGCTTTCGGCAAGCAGGACACCGTCCAGCTCAACCCGCACGGCACGCGAGCTCGCCAGCACGTCGACCCGCTTGTGCGGATCGCGAGCGTGTGCGAACAATGGCTCCTCTTCCTCGAACCACCTCAGCGGGTCCTGCCACGAGAAGGTCACCGCGCCGGCCAGCGCATCCAGCGGCGCGGATGGACTGCTGTGCATCCACGCGGCATCATCCGCGCGTTGCCCGCCCGCCTGCACGGCCCACACCGTGAGCCCGGACCCGTCCCGGACAGGGTCAACGAGTACGCCGGTCACCACGTCATCCATCGGGATGTAGTAGGTCGGCAGCGAGCTGCGCGGCAGCGCACTCGGCCCGTACTGCACATGCAGCAACGCCCGACGGGAATCGGCAACCAGCGCCCCACCGATCCGGACCCGAATCCACCGCAACGTCGGCTCAACCAACGGCCACCACGGCCTGATACCGGCCTGCGCCGCCAACCGCTCACCCATCGCCGCATCCACATCGCCAAGGCTGCTCCCGATCCAGCCAGCCTCTCAAGGGCCAAACCCACGGTTGGGCGGTGCAGGATCGAGGAATGACGGACCGGCTTTTTCCTGTTCGGCAGAGCGCTGGGCTCTGTGGTAGCTGCCGCCACGCTGTACTGCGGCCTACCCGCCGCGACGCGGTCTACCTCCGGTGCGCGCTCGCCGGAAGGGACGCCCGTTACGCGAAGTACCCGCGGTTGCCCGTCATCAGGTGCGACGGCTACCTGCCAGAGCTGACCACGACGGCGTGACAGCGAAGGTGGCATCACCGTGAGGCGCCATCGCGAGCATGGTCGGCGGTGCGGCCGGGATCTGACCGCCGAGCGAGCAACCGAAGTGGCCTAGGGTCGTCACGTGCGGATCGTGTCGATGCTCCCGTCAGCAACGGAGATCGTCTACGCGCTCGGCCTCGATGATGACCTCGTCGGCGTGACGTTCGAGTGCAACGAGCCACCCAGTGCGCGCCTGGAGAAACGGATCGTCGTGGGAGGCCGCGACACCTCCGCGATGACGCCCGGCGACATCGATCGCTACGTACGCGAGCAGCTGGCCGCAGGCGGAGATCTCTACACGCTCGACGCGGGAGCGCTCGCCGAGCTCGCGCCAGATGTCATCCTCACCCAGGATCTGTGCCGTGTCTGCGCACTGCCGACTAATCGTGTCGAAGACGCGCTCGACTACCTCGGCTGCCGCGCCGACGTCGTCTCACTCGATCCGCACACTCTGGACGACGTCCTCGACTCGATCAAGATCGTCGGAAAGCGGCTCGGTGTCGAGCAGCGCGCCGACGAACTCGTCGCCGGACTGCGGGTGCGTCTGGACGCGGTTGCGTCGCGCGTCGCCGCCCAGCCACGTCCTCGTGTCGCGGTACTCGAATGGATTGATCCGCCGTTCACCGGCGGCCACTGGGTGCCGGACCTGATCATCGCCGCCGGCGGGGAGCCGGTTGCATCAGAGGCCGGCGAACACTCGCGCGAACGCACCTGGGACGACATCGTCGACGCCAGCCCCGATCTCGTCCTCGTTTCACCGTGCGGCTTCGATCTCCACGGCGCCGCCGCGCAGGCCGTCGTGGTGGTCGACCGGCTACCTGGCTTGCCGATCTGGGGAATCGACGCCGACGCTCTGGTAGTGCGTCCCGGACCAAGGCTCGTCGAGGGCGTCGAGGCGATTGCGACAGCCCTGCACCCCGACGCATTCGACCGCCAGCACGCTGGTACCCGCCAGATCGCCTGAGCGCGTAGTTTCAACCCAGCCGTCGCCGACATGACAGTGCATCGAACGATTCATATCTGCCGTCGGCGATCCGGTGGCGGTCGGCGCAGACCGACGGATGTCTGGCCGGTTATCCGGCCGGGGCGCTGCCGGCCGTTGATGGTGGTGATGACACGGTCGCCGAGATGGACGCCGTTGAGGAGGGCGTCGGCGGGGCGGTGGTCGATGGCGGCGGTGCAGTGCGCGTTGCGGTCGGCGAGGGGGGCGGCGTCGGCGAGGGGTGCACTGTCGGCGAGGGGTGCACTGTCGGCGAGGGGTGCGCTGTCGGCGAGGGGTGCGCTGTCGGCGGGGCGAGATGCGACGCGGGGCGCGGCTGCGCGTAGGTGAGGGTTTCCGGCCGCGACTGGGCCTTCCATGACGTCGACACCGTGACAGCGACCGAGCCGTCATGGTGCGCCGGTGCGCGGAACACGATGGCCGAGTCGGATTGCTGCACGAATCGCCGGACGGTGACGCGGTCGAGGTGCACCGCGTCCACGTTTGCGAGGTGCGCGCCGCGTAGCGTGACTGTGCCGCCGGCCGGCGGCACCGCGCGGCGGAGGGCGGTCAGCGTTGGCGTCTCGCTGGTCATCGGCCGCACGGCGCCGCGGTAGACACCGTCCGTCGCCATCGCTTGGGCCAATGCAGACCGTCGGATCACCGAGCCGCTCTGCGGTGCCTCGATGACCATCCCATCACCGGCGTAGATCGCGACGTGCCCGGTGCCGCCGGGCAGGTACCCGGAGAAGAAGACGAGGTCGCCGGGCAGCAACTGCTTGAGGGTCGGGTGAAAGGCGCCGGCATGGCGCTGGGCGTCGGCCAGATGGGGAAGCCCGACATAGGCCCCCCACGCGTACATCATCAGCCCCGAGCAGTCGAAGCCGACCACGTGGCAGTCGAGGTCGGCACCGGTGCCCGGGTCGCACTGCCCGAGCGTCGGTCCGGAGGCGTCACCACCGGCCCAGGAGTACGGCATCCCGAGCCAGGACTGCGCCCGCGCGACGGCGCTGCGCCCTTCGGCCGGCGTCCAATACTCCGACCGCGTTGCGGTAGCCGCGATCTGATGCGCGCTCAGCAGTCGGGCCGACAGCGCCTGCTCCTGGTGGGCCGTCAACCCGCCCTGGATCGGCGCGTCCATCGACATGATCTGGACCGCGGCCCGCGGCAGGGCAGCCGGTGCGGGCGCGGCGGCCCGGGCGTCGGCGGGTGCGCCGAGGCGGGCGAAATCGTTGCTGCGCAACGCAGCGGCACTCGAGACCAGCGCACCTGCATGCTGTGCCGGCACGCCGCCGGCAGCGGCGCGCGGAGAACCGCCGGAGGACACCGCGCCGCTGATCGCGGCCGAGGCCATCACGATGAGGACAACGAGCAGCCACGACTGCCTGGCCGAGCGCCTGGGTGAAACGTCTCGACGACTGCCGATGTCGGGCACTGCGGGCTCCAACTGATCTCGGCGTCGTGAGTCGGGTTCTTCGCAAGATGAACAGTAACGACGATGTGAGGTGAGAGTAAATGAACTTTCGGGCATAGCGCGATGCCCGAAGATGCATCAGCCGCTCGAACACAGCGCGTTCGGACGGTTCATGGGAGGCGAACGATGGGTCGTTGTCGTCGGGCGGCCTGGTCGCGGGCCCGATCGGCAAGGTGAATGTGCTTACCGGTCAGCTGCTCCACCACGTGCGGGTTACCGGTCTTTGGGACGTAAGGGTTCAACACGTCGATGAAACCGCGCCGTCCGATCCATCTCGTCTGGTTTGAGCGAATAGTTGGGGAGTGGTTATAGGCACCGAAGTACCAGGCGTCAACCGTCGGCTGAGTGGCGTACAGCGGCTGGTCGTTGTTTGGGTATGAACCCGGCGTGCCGACTTACAAGGTCAACCAGGACGCCGTCAAACATGCCCGGGAACTGATCAACGAGGGAAAGTTCGACGACGAGACGCCGTGGTCGGAGGCGGCGCCGTCCGCCGACGACGCCAACGAGGAGATCGACAAGGACAGCTACGAGGAGTTCGCGCGCTGGAATCTGGCGGTCGACGAGGACGCGAATGAAGGGACGAAGGGCCGTTATCGCTTCCCGTACGGCGACTTCCGCAAGGTCAACCGGGCGGCCCTCATCCACGCCAAACAGCGGGCCTCGCAGAACGGGCACGACGAGATCGAAAAGGCAGCCGATCAGGTGCTGGGTGATCTCGACGGCAAGCGCGACTGAACCGTCGGTGCTCGCTCGTCGCCGCGACTCTTTCCTAAGCGCTGTTGAATTCGGCGAGCGCGTGCGGTCGCCAGGACGCTACGTGCATCACCCAGTCACACCGCCGACATGAGTCGCAGTGTCCTGCGACGCTTGATTTGTGGCCAGCCGTAAGGGTCGCCATCTCGGATTGGCTACGCACCGCGAACGGCAACTGGGTGCCGTTCACGACGTCGTCATGGCGCCGAGGCGGGCGAGCGCCGATTACCTTCGCTCAGCCGACGGTGATTCGGCGGGTCTGCAGGTCATTCTGCGTGCGCGAGGAGAAGCGGAAGGCCGCGTCCGGCGGTGCGCTGCTCAGCCCGTCGGGGAACGTCTGGACGAACCGGTCCTGCCCGTAGAACGAGACTTCGCGCTTGGCGCTGAAGTGGCGGAACAAGCTCGGCTCGGTGGGAGTCGGCGCGGTCGGTGTCGGCTCGGTCGGGCCCGGTTAGCTCACCGAAAGCGCGGTGTCGTCCAGCACGAACGACGTCTGCAACGAGACGTCCTCGGTACCGGTGAAGGTGAGCCGCACTGTCTGCCCCGCGAAGGAGGAGACGTTGAAGGATTTGTGATCGTACCCGGAGCCCTTGTTGAGGTTGGAGTAGGTGGCCAGCGTCGTCGAGCCGAGCTTGACGGTCAGCTTGTCGTAGGCGGTCGTCGTCGTGGTCTCGTTCGAGTCGACGTGCAGGTAGAAGGACAGGGTCGCGCTGCACCCGCTCGGGATGGTCACCGACTGGCTGAGCGTGTCGGTGTGGGTCGAGCCGTAGCCGTCCAGCCAGGCCTTCCAACTGCCGCTGTGTGCCGGCTCGGCCGCGCTGTTGTCGATCACTGCCGCCGGCGCGCTCCACGGCGCCGCGCTGCCGGTCTCGAAGCCGGGGTTACCGAGCTTCTGGCCCGGACTTGGGCAGCCGGTGCCGCCGTGGTTGACGATCGGGTGGCTGATCGCGCAGTTGTTGGTGTCGTTGGACCACGATGCCTGCTCGGCGAAGCTGCCGGTGCTGAAGGTGATCAGCGCCGCGCCGCCCGGCTGGCCGGGCTGGATCCACGCGCACTCGTCGGAGTTCTCCTCACCGTGGTAGGAGCTGGCGGTGTGATTCGTCCAACCGCCTGCCGGGTTCTGGTCCGAGATCGTTTCCTGCCACTCGTGGCCGAGGGTCATCGTGTAGCCGTCGAGCTTGCCCGCGGTGCCGGTGTTGAGGAAGTTCACCCCGCAACCGGCACCGGAGTCGATGTTGTACGGCTGGTTGCTGAAGGCGATGTCGCCGTAGGGCGAAAAGACGCCGAGGTCACCGTTCCAGTCGTGCCAGGCGCAGTACTGGCCCTGGTAGTGGTCGGGGTTGG
>JAJKIB010000381.1 GCA_021154745.1 Mycobacterium sp. | reverse complement strand
TGGCCGTCGACAAGCACGGGGTCTTGAGCACATCCGGGTCAGCACGAACCACCATCGACACCGACGTAATGGATGGCTATGACACGGCCATCGCGGCAGCTGGCATCGCTGTCGACGCTGACACGAAGGTGCTCGCCGCCAGCTCCGCTGGTGGTGGACTCCGACTCGCGGTCGTCGGCTATGAGCGGGCGATTACGTCAGAGGCGGGATACCGCGTTGGGCTTTCGGCCGGTGCCCGCGTATGCCACGTGGCCTCTGGCGAGCTCGGAGACGCCGAAACGTCGGCGCTCGTTGAGTCTCGCCCCGATGTTGTCTTGCTGGTTGGGGGCACCGACGACGGGAACGCCGATGTCCTCCTCCACAATGCGCGGGTCCTCGGTCGGAGCGGAATAACCGCGCCGGTCGTCGCGGCTGGAAACCAGGCGGCGCGCGATCAGGTCGTCAGGATTCTGCGGCGTCACGGGGTCTCGGTCCGTCCGACAGCGAACGTCCTTCCCAAGATCGGAGTTCTCGACCCGCTTTCGGCGCGTGAGTCGATCCGCGAGGTGTTCATCAGTCACGTCATCGGTGGAAAGCACCTCTCCGAGCGCGTTGACCTCTCGACGTGGGTGCAGGCAGCAACGCCGGACGCCGTGCTGTCGGGTGTCGAACTCCTTGCCGACGGAACCCCGCAGCAACGCGGGATCGGTGACGTCGTTGTCGTCGATGTCGGCGGGGCGACGACCGACGTCTACTCCGTCACCTCACCTGATGCCGACGAACCCGGCATCCGCGAGGCCGTAGCAACGTTGTGGCGAAGCCGCACCGTTGAAGGCGACCTCGGGGTCCGTTGGAACGCCAACGGAATTCTTACGGCCGCGTTTGCCGAAGGGCTTATCTCCGATCGAGAGCGTGACCGCTTCATGCCAGCTGCTGAGCTTCGGGTGAAGGAACCGGGGTTCGTCCCGGAGGGCGACGCCGACCGCACTTTTGACCGGTCGTTGGCAGCCTGGGCTGCGACGGTCGCCCTTCGACGACACGCTCGGCCGCACGCCACCGGCGAGGTCCGCTATCCGGGCAAGGACCTACGACGCGTTCGCACCGTCGTGGGATCTGGCGGCGTGCTGCGCCACTCCGAGCCAAGGGTTGCATCGGACCTGGTCGCAGCTGTCGTTGATGACCCAGCCGGAGGTTGGCAGTTTCCGGAACGGGCGAACGTCGTGGTGGACCGGAAGTACGTCTTGGCAGCTGCGGGGCTGATCGGTAGGCACGATCCCGAGACAGCTATGCGCTTGCTCGCAGACTCGCTACTGGCTTAGCCCCACGTCAGCCCGTCTCGGTCGATCCCAGCTGCTCGTCCTGCAGTGGGTCAGGTGAGGTTCGCTGCAGTGTTTCGGGCATCGACAGCGCCATGGCCGTTCCGACAAAGCAGATCGTGGCGGTCGCAGCGAACGCCCACGAGAACGAAAACGCATCCACCAGGACACCAGCGATCAGCGGTCCGGTAAAGGCGCCAAGGTCAGACGACATCTGGTAGACGCCGATGGCCGTGCCGCCTCGCCCGTGCACGACATCGCCGACGGCTGCGTTGCTGCTCGTGCCGATCAGTGCTGAGCCAAATCCGAACAGAACCATGGCACCGAGATACGCCGGAGTTGCTTGAACCGTCGCGAGCACCACGAAGGCAATACCGACCAGCGCCGAGCCCAAAATCATTGGTGGACGTCGCCCGCGCGAGTCAGAAGCGCGTCCAGCCGGTATCAGGAGGAGCCCCTGCGCCATGGCCGAGACAAAGATGCCGAGGCCGACCCATGACTCTGGGAGCAGAAGTGCCTCGGTGACGAACAGCGGCAGTACCGACCCTCTGATCCCGAAGAGCGACCAACCAGTTGCCAGGTTGTTCGTCAGCGCCGCCCAATACGCGCGCTGCTTGATCGCGGCCGACAGCGGCGTTGGGGTGATGTCGGTCCCCGCCTCCTGCTCCCGGCTCGTCAGCTGACTCTGGGCGAGGTACACCAACCCAATTGCCCCGGCAGCCAGCAACGTCACGGCGTAGACGAAAAACGGCAGTCGTATCGAGATGGCCACGAGCGGTGCACCGAACAGCGGTCCGGTGACCCCACCGATCAGAAAGCCGCCTTGGAATGCCGTACTGGCTCTGCCCCGCTGGTCGGGAAGAACAACGCGCAGCAGCAGCGCGTACGCCGAAACGGTGAACATCGCAGAACCAAGGCCGCCGACCCCGCGCAGGACGAGCAGCTGCCAGTAATTCTGGGACAGGCCGGCCAGTGCGCTCGACAGTCCGACGATCAAAATTCCGGTACCCAGCACGAGGCGCTCGCCGGTACGGTCCACTAGGCGACCCGCGAGTGGTGAACTCGCGAATCGCGTCAACGCGAAGATCGAGATGACCGCGCTGGCCGCGGTGGCGCTGACGCCGAACTCCTTCGCGAAGAGCGGGATGACCGGGAACACGATCCCGAAACCGACGGCTACCGCGAACGCCACTGCGGTGAGCACAGCGACCTCGCGCGGCATACCTCGGAAGGTGGACGCCACAAACTCGCGAGGACGTGCCAGCAGACTCACGCGTTCGATCCAACCATTGCGTCCTCCGGACGGGTGGCCAACCTGCCCAGGGGTGACCGCGCCGGACCCGAGGCGTCACCATGGTCCCTGGGCCGCCTATTGGCTGGCCCCTGAGTTGTCACTGGGCATTGTCACTGGGTACGGAACGGACGGCTGCTCGAGGAGGGTGGAGTGACGACCTGCGGCTCTGGCGTTGCGGTTGGTTTCGACCTGTCGCGAACGGCGACGATCGCCTCGTCCCGCGCCATGGCGCAGCTGTCAGCACCAGCAACTTTCATGTGCGCCTTTGTTCGAGGCGGTGACCCCGACGAGGTTGAGAAAGCCCTCGCCGCTGCACAACGCACGGTTGGAGCTGCGCACAGCATTGGGTGTTCCTCGTCCTTCGGCGTGATCGGGGGCGGTCACGGAATCGAGGACGTCTCTGCGGTCAGCGTCTTTGTCGCCACCGACCCTGACCTGACTGTCCGCTCATTCCATCTCGAGGTGATGGCAACCCCAGAGTCAATCGCCGTAGTCGGCATGCCAACAGTTGAGTCCAGCGACCAGGTAGCCATCGTGCTCGCAGATGCGTACTCGTTTCCGGTCGAAGGATTTGTCGACGAGTCCGGTCAGTCACTACGAGGACTCAACGTGGCTGGCGGTATCGCACTCGGCGGTCAGGGTGCCGGGTCGACGAAGCTGCTGATTGACGACCGCGTGGTGTCGCGTGGCGCTGTGGGGCTCGTCCTCGGCGGCGCAGCTCGCATCGACACCATGGTCAGCCAAGGCTGTCGGCCGGTCGGTAATCCGATGACGGTGACGGCTTGCGAGGGCAACGTAGTGCTCGAGCTTGCGGGTCGTCCCGCATTGCAGCGGTTAGAAGACCTGCTGATGACGCTGTCCGATGACGAGCAGGCGCTTGCCGCATCCGGACTGCAGGTTGGCGTCGTCCACGACGAGTACGCCGAAGACCATCAGCAGGGAGACTTCCTCGTGCGTGGCTTGGTTCGTGTCGACGTCGACCGTGGCGCGATTGTCATCGCCGACGACGTGCAAGTTGGTCAGACGATGTGCTTTCAGCTGCGGGACGCGGCAGCGGCAAGCGACGACTTGCACCGGATGCTGGCCGACTGGGAGTCAGTTCATTCGCCGGCCGCGAAACCAGGCGTCTTGTTGTTTTCGTGCAACGGCAGGGGTGAACGCTTCTTCTCGACAAGTGATCACGACGCCGTCACGATCCGGGACGGCTTGGGGGGAGCTGAGGTCGCCGGCTACTTTGCCGCCGGTGAGATCGGGCCAGTCGCCGGCCGCAACCACCTGCACGGCTTCTCCGCCTCGATGGTGCTTTTTGAAGGGCGTTAGCTGGCGTCGAAGGGTGACGATGACTCGACTCGAACGGTGAGCTTCTTTCCGTTAGGAAGCGCGTAGCTGATGTTGCTGCCGATCGCTTGACCCAGCACTGCCCCGCCCAACGGTGACTGCGGGGAGTACACATCGACGGTCTGGTGTCCTGCCTGCTCGCGAGACCCCAACAGGAAAGTCTCTCGCTCGCCGTCGAGTGCGCCGCCCACGAATGTCACGGAGACTTCGTGTCCCACCTGCACCGTGCCGTCTGCTGCGGGGGGAGCTCCTACCTGCGCAGACTCGAGCAAGTGCCGGAGCTGCTTGATCCTGGCCTCGAGCTTGCCTTGTTCTTCGCGCGCCGCGTGGTAGCCGCCGTTCTCTTTGAGGTCGCCCTCCTCGCGCGCAGCTGCGATCTTCTTGACCACCTCGGCACGCCGCACGGTGCTGAGCTCTTCGTACTCAACCTTGAGGCGGTCGTAGGCGTCCTGAGACAGCCAGGTGGTCATGGGGAAGCTCCTCTTTCCTTGCCCGGAGTGGTGGGCCGACAACGTCAGTCGGTCAACTCGCAGGAGGCCACGAAGGCGCTGCTGGGACGAGCTGTTACCGCCAAAGCGTAGTCGACGTGCACGTTGCCGTTCGGATCCTGCACCGGCACCTCAGCACGTCCGACCTCGATGCCTTGGTCATCGAGCGCCCTGACGAGGCAGTCGGCGCCCCGGGACTCCGGCTTCGAGACGTCGAAGCTGACGGTGACCGACTTGCTGGAGATGTCAGAGAACCCCGTGGTCGTCCATGTGACGTCAGGATGGCCTTGCAGGTATCCGGCCCACAGCACCCAGCTAAGAAACGGTGCACCGACCAGGATGGCGGCGATGATCACCGCGGCCCGGCCACGCCGGCGGCCGTAGCGATCCTGCAAGTACCCGACGTCCACGGTGTCGTCGAGCGCGACATTCCGTAGGTGCCCAGGCACACGAGCCTTGGCGCTGCTGGAGCTCACAGGGACATTCTGGGGTGTCTGGTCTGCCTCCTATCCTGTGGCGGTGCCTTCCCCCAGTTCTGGTCTCCGGCTGATGGCTGTCCACGCGCATCCCGACGACGAGTCGAGCAAGGGCGCAGCCACGACCGCCCGCTATGTCGCAGAGGGCATCGATGTGCTCGTCGTCACCTGCACCGGTGGGGAGCGCGGCGAGGTGCTCAACCCCAAGCTCGCCGACGACCCGGATGTCGCCGCAAACCTCTCAGAGATCCGCCGCAACGAGATGGCCAAGGCGCGCGAGATCCTCGGCGTCCGACAGGAGTGGCTGGGGTTCGTGGACTCCGGATACATCGAGGACTACAAGCCCGACCAGATCGACCAGCTTCCCGATGGCTGCTTTGCT
>JAJKIB010000380.1 GCA_021154745.1 Mycobacterium sp. | reverse complement strand
CGTGACATCTAATCCATGATGGGAGAAGCATTGTCGACCGCACACGCTGTTGAAGGATCGTCCAGATTCGCCGTTCGGGCACGCCACTCGTTGGATGTGGTGTCGGGTCAACTCCTCGACGAAACCGTCGTGATCATCGACGGTCCGCGGATAGTGGGCGTCGAGCGCGGCGCTGCGCCACCCGGACTCCGTGTGATCGACTTGGGTGAACGCGTCCTCATGCCCGGCCTCATTGACGCCCACACACATATCTTCTTGCACGAGAACACCAGCCATGCTGACTTTCGATACCAGATCATGGAGGAGTACCCCTCTCATCGCGTGGCCCGCGCTGTCCGGGCAATGTCAATCGCTTTGAACCATGGCTTCACGACAATGCGCGACCTGGAGACGGAAGGCGCCGGCTATGACGACGTCGGCCTGAGAGATGCGGTGCAGGAGGGCATCATCAGCGGCCCGAGGCTCCAGGTTGCCGGACCCGCGCTGTCCTCCACCGGGTCCTATCCCGTGCTCCGCTTCCGCCCGGATTGGCAATTTCCTTCCGGCGTCCAGGTGGTGGACGGCGCCGATGAGTGCCGCCGCGCTGTGCGGCAACAGATCTCATATGGCACGGACTGGGTGAAGGTATACGCCAACGCCGGTGCGGGAAGCGTCCTCACCGATGACGGTTACATCGAATCCGCACCGAACTGGACGAAGGAAGAGTTCGCGGCCATCGTCGACGAAGCGCATGCGCGTGGACGACGCGTTGCCGCACATGCGACCTCAGACACGGGCGTTGCGATGGCATTGTCGGCAGGAGTTGACTCCATCGAACACGGATACTCCATTCGCCCAGACCGCGCGCGCGAAATGGCGGAGAGACAGATATATCTGTGTCCCACCCTGATGCCAACTAATCATGTCGCTGAGCATCGCGCCCAAGAGCGAGGACCGATTTGGCAACAGGCGATAGAAGTGCAATTGCGCTCCTTCAACAATTGCCTTGAGGCTGGAGTCAAGATCGCCTTCGGAACTGACGCGGGTTGCTTCGACTGGACCGGTCGTAACCAGGCCGAAGAGTTCGGCTACATGGTTCGGGCCGGAATGGAGCCTTTGCAGGCGATCCGGTCAGCGACCTTGGTCGCCGCCGACCTGCTCGGACTCAGCGAGGTCACGGGGCGCCTCGAGGAGAATCTGGCCGCGGACCTCATCGCGGTGCCGACCGACCCACGTCGGAACGTCGATGTCCTGGAGAAGGTCGAGTTCGTCATGGCTGACGGACAAATCGTGAAGGCGATATAGGTGGCCGGGACCTTATGCCGGCGTCAAGAAACACATAGCGGAGGTATGCAAGGAAATGGGTACCATCACAAAGGCCAAGTTGCTGGTCCTGCCGGTAGCTGCGATTGCGCTGATTCTGGCGGGATGCTCTTCAACTCCTGACGCGTCCGGCGCCGGAGCTTCCACGTCGAGCGCGCGGTATGCGGTCTCAGAGACTCTCGTCCGGGCGGAGAAGGCCGGTGTACTGCGAATCGCTGTCGACACCGAACCACCCATCTCGTCGATCGTAGGCACCAAGGCAGTCGGAGTCGTACCCGAGGTGCTCGAAGAGTTCGTCAAGCGGGTCGGCATGAACGTCGAGATCCAAGCGATCCCAACACCATTCAGCAGCATGGTGCCCGAGGTGCAGAGCGGACGCGTCGACACCATTGCGGCGGGTATGTACAACACGCCCGCGCGCGCAAAGGTCGTCAACTTCACCGACCCCGTGCTCTACAACCCAGAGACCTTGATCGCGCCGAAGGGAAATCCGAAGCACATCACGGGCATCAATACGTCGAGTCTTCATGGGCTGACCGTCGGCAGCTATGCCGGCACCACGATGCTGACCGACCTGCAAGCTCTCGCGCAAAAGGATCCGAGCATCCAGGTCAAGTCGTTTCCCTCGGCAAACCTGTTGGCACTGGCCGTTTCTCAGGGTCAGATCGACACCGGGTACATCGACCAGGTCTCGGGGGCGTACTTCCTAAAGCAGGACCCGTCGCTCAAGTACGAGGTCCTGACCGGTCTTGCCGACACACAACCCAAAGCGGGCACGGGCGACTGCTTGCCGGTCAGCAAGAACGATCCGAAGTTCGTCAGCGTCTTCAATACGGTGTGGAACGAGATGAAGGCGGATGGCTCGGCAGCCAAGATCATGGAGCAGAACGGGCTCGTTCCCGCTGCCAGCTTTCTCAACGCCGACTGACCAGACACCACAACAAAATCAGTCTGTGTGAATCGGCGCCTTGAAGGGAATTGGCGTGAGCGAAATAATCAGCTGGCTTCCGAGCCTGCTGCAGGGACTCCTGGTCACCGTCGAGATCACCGTCGCCGCAATGGCAGTGGGGCTCGTGCTTGGCATTGTCTTGGCGACGATGCGCCTAGAGCCCCGTAACCGCTGGTTGTACATACCCGCTACCGTGTACATCGAGCTGATGCGCGGCACTCCGCTCATTCTGCAGCTCTTCTTTGTCTACTTCGCATTACCGGCAGCGGGCATGTCCCTCGACCCGTTCGTCGCGGGTGTTCTTGCCATCGGGCTCAACTACAGTGCTTATCTCAGTGAGGTCTTCCGGTCAAGCATCCGTTCGGTGCCCCCCGGCCAGTGGGAAGCAGCATCGAGCCTTGGTATGCCGTGGGTGCTGATCATGTGGCGGATCATCTTCCCTCAGGCGGGGCGCCTCGCTCTGCCAGCGACCGGCAACTATTTCATAGGATTGTTCAAGGACAGTGCGCTGGCCTCAACCATCTCGGTCACGGAGCTCTTGTTCAGCGGGCAGATCCTGGCGGCCCAGACGTTCCAATACTTTTCGATCTATGGCGTCGTCGCACTGCTCTACCTCATCGTCAGCTACCCCACGAGCCTCGGGCTTCGGGCGCTCGAGAAACGCCTAGATCTGACGTCGACGCGGCGAAGTGAGCTGCGCGAGGTGGAGAGGACCGCATGATGACTGCGAACGAACAGGGCGACACGCGGACGCCATTGATCGTCGCCCAGAATCTCAGGATGTCTTACGACAACACACCTGTGCTGTACGACTTCAGCCTCGATGTCATGCAGGGCGAGGTGGTCGTGCTGATCGGGCCGAGCGGCTCGGGCAAGACGACGTTCATCCGCACGCTCAACGGCTTGGAGACAGTCGATGACGGGCGGATCGTGGTCAACGGCACCGTGCTGGCCGAGAACGCGGCGACCGGCAACAAGCGTCACAAACCGCACCATCGAACACTCCAACATGTGCGGCGTGACGTTGGCATGGTCTTCCAGCAGTTCAATCTGTTTCCTCACATGAGCGCACTGGAGAACGTGATGGAAGCACCGGCGCGGGTGCGCAAGATTCCGCATGCGGTCGCGAAGAAGCGCGCGCTCGAGCTGCTCGACCGCATGGGCCTCGCTGATCGCGCGGATCATCGGCCCCACGAGCTCTCGGGTGGACAGCAGCAACGTGTCGCGATCTCGCGCGCGTTGGCGATGGATCCGTCCGCCATTCTCTTCGACGAGGTGACGTCCGCACTCGATCCTGAGCTCGTCGGGGAGGTGCTGCGCGCAATGCGGAAACTCGCCGCCGAGGGAATGACGATGATCGTCGTGACGCACGAGATGCAGTTCGCGCGTCAGGTCGCGGACCGGGTGGTGATGATGGCTGGCGGACGACTCGTCGAGGAGGGCACCCCTCAGCAGATCTTCTCGTCGCCAAAGGATCCGAGGACGGCCAAATTCCTCCGGAGTATCGTTTCGCCCAATCCTGTAGAGGGTCTTGAGTGGGCCGAGGGTTCGTAGCGAGCGTTGGTCGCTAGGAGTTTGAGAACTGCCTTGGGTCTCAGGCGGCTGATGGCAGCCTTGGGGTCATCGGTCGGGTGACGCGGTTCGCTGAACGTGGTCATGCCGTGCGTCGACAAAGCATTGCGGCAATCAAAGGCGTTCAGGCTCAGGACATCTCTGGATCAATCCCGAAGTTCATTGGGCACATCGCGACGTGGCGGACCCACAGGGCGAATCGGGTCCAGGTGGCGAGCACGGTTGGCCTGTTCAGCAGTTGCGGACGGCCGACATACTCCCGCGTGGCGATTCAATGCAGCCGTTTCGCGATTACGTGCTCGCCGCGGACGTGACGCGGCGAGTCGCAGCACTTTCGGTGTCATTGTTTGAGAGCGCCTGGCCCGCATTTACGCAAGGCGAACAGAGACGCCGCCCGAGAACATCGAGTCGTGCAACATCAGCTCGGTCGGATTCGTCCCCGGCGGCACGTCGTACGCCAGCTTCACTTGAATCGAGTTTCCGGGGTTGATGTCGCCCATCGGGTTGCCGCCGGCGTTCATCCACATGTCCGCTGCGCTCGACGCGCCGTACTCGCGACCAGACGCGTCGATGAGTTTCTGGTTCTGGCCGAAATACGATTGCGGCTCGTTGCCGATGTTCGTCATGGACAGGGTGACGACGATGAACTCACCCTGAGCCGTCGCAGTCATGTACGGGTTGCCGGTAGGGTCGCTGACCGTTTTCGAGCGAGCGATATTGATGACCTGAAACTCGAACTTGCCGTCGCGAACTGACGCCCCGGCCGGCGCTGCGGTCTCGGTGGGAGCTGGGGACGACATCAGGGTCGCAGACGGCGCGGATGCGTTCGGGGATGACGCAATTGGTTTCTTGTCGTCGCCCATCGCATTGCCAATCACCGTCATGAAGATCAGCGCTCCGACAACGGCAGTGACGACTTTCCACGGTGAGAACTTCTTCGGTACCGGTCGGGTTGCTGCCGGCGCAGCCGGTGCGTCGGGAGCGAGCGGCCCCCACGAACTGCCGTCCCAGTAGCGGTGGCCGGGTACCCCGGATGGATCTGGATACCAGCCTGGTTGCGGGTGTTGCGGTTGCATCGTGCTTCCCTTCGTCGTTGCGAGCGCGTCGGGACGTTACGCGCGCACACCGACAAATAAGCCGGCATCGCGGCCGGATCCGTGTCACCCAGCCCGAACTTGGACAGGGCATCGGTCGTGCGCTCGGCGGTTTGTCAGACGCCGATGCAACAATCAGCGCTCTGCCCCCGGAGGGTGTCGACAGACTGCGGAAAGCATGTGCCCCGCAGGTTATTTCAAGGAGGTTCGGGATGAGTTGCAGTAGTCGGGTGGATGTGGCGTTTGTGGGCGGCGCGATCTTTGTGACCAGCCCGGTGGCGTCGGCCGATCCTTCATGGACGATGCCGAATCTCATCGGGGTGGACTTGCAGGGGGCCCAAGACGCGATTCAGTCGCTGACTCGCGGCGCGGCCTGGTACAGCGGATCCACCGACCTCACCGGGAAAGGGCGGGCGCAAATCAGCGACCGGAACTGGGTGGTGTGTACTTCGACGCCGCCGCCGGGGTCGAAGTTCAACGCCAGCACAGAGATCAACTTCGGTGTGGTGCGCATCGACACCGAGTCGTGTCCATGATGTGTACGCCGATTCGCGCGTAGGAGCTGTGCCCGTCGATCCAATGCAGTTGGTGGCGGTCAGGGCAGCGGGGCGTTAGCAATCGTTGCGTCGCAACCTCATTCGCGTGCAGAAACTGAATCATGGTTCCGAGGTACACGCGTCGGGGACTGCCTAGGGGTCACGCCTGCGCCCACACCTTGTTCGACCGCGGGGTCGTCAGTCGATAGTCGGTGACTCGGATGTCGAACAGCCGAGATCCGAGATCCCGGGCGCACGAAACCGGATCGCTTGGGTCGCAAACGATCTCACCGCGACTGTTGGCGTTGCCGACGACGACGCCTGCGAGGTCCTGCTCGAGATATCGCGTCAGCTCCTGGAACTGTGCAATCAGACCCGACGTCGCACCCACGTAGCTTTCCTCGCACGAGATCAACACACCGATGGTCTTCCCCGTGATCCCCGCGACAACGCGTTCCTGCTGCGGTGCGCTGTTAGCGGTGTAGCAGAACAGCCGGTCAAAGACCGCTTTCAGCCGTGCCGGCATCCCGTAGAAGTACAACGGCATCGCATAGATGATGCCGTCGGCCGGCAACATCTTCTCGAGCAGAAGCGACTCGTAGCGGTCATCGAGCGAGCAGCGCCCGTCCGTCAAACGGCAGCGGCGGCAGTTGTCCAACATATGCTGCACGTAGTCGCTGAGGAAGATGTGCTCGACGTCGTGGCCGGCCGCTTCGGCTCCGGCATGGGCGGCGTCGGCCAGCATGTGGGAGTTGCCGTCTTCGCGCGGGCTGGCGCTGATCAGGAGAATCTTCATCGTCGTTCTTTCGGTCGTCGTCGTTTCGCTGTCGATGTCGTGGACCCGCGCACTACAAGCCGGGTCGAAATGAGCAGGCGCGTGGTTTCCAGCGGTGGCAGTTCACATGCCGGATCCCTTCGGGCGATCAGACCGACCACGCTTGCGACCGCTTGTGCCCCAATGTCTCTGGGGTACAGATGAACACCGGTCACCGGTGGATTCGTGACGCGAAGAATGGAACTGTCCACCGCGCTCGCCAAAGCCAAGTCGTTCGGCACGGCCACTCGAGCGGTTCGCGCGGCGTCGAGCAGCGCGATCGCGCATTTGTCGGAGCTTGTGTAAACGGCGTCGGCCGGTACCGGGCCTTCGCGTAGGGAGGCGAGAGCCCCACCCATTTCGGCAGGCGACGGGTCCGGCACAGCAATGACCGCCGGTTGTACGGCGTGGTGGATGTACCAGTCCTCGTAGGCCTGCACGATGTCGCGGATATAGGAACGCGATGTCGTGTCGATGATGAGCGCCGGCCGCGAACGCCCCTGGGCCAGGAAGTGATTAAGCGTTTCGCAGGCCGCGGCGCCGTGATCGTTGTCGACGACGAATCCCTTTGTGTCAGAGTCGATGACGGGTTCGCCGGTCGTGACGATGGGACACTCTGCCGCGAAAGACGATCGCAGCACCGGTTCGGAGCCCTTCGGGTCCACGATGATCATCCCGTCGGCGCCGAAGCCGCGCATCGACGACGCATCCACCCCGGCGGAGACGATGATCAAGGCGTAGTTGGCGTCAGCTGCGGCTGCAGCGGCGCCGTTGATCAACTCCAGGAAGTACTCCGACTCCGATGTCGGCAACAGCGCGACACCCGGGCCCGCGCCGTCGAGGTCGGGCATCTGGATCGCGAGGATACGGCTTCGCCGCGTAACCAACTGTTGGGCATGGGGATTCGCGGTATAGCCGAGCTGTGCGGCCACCTCGAGCACACGTTCCCGGGTCTTGGGCGCTACCCGACCGCGGTCGTTGAGTACATGTGACACCGTCGTCGGCGACACGTTGGCGTAGCGGGCCACATCCTTGATGTTCGCCACGTCGTTGTCCTTCGTCCCGGGAGGGTTGGTGTGGCACTCGCCACAATTGAGTCTTGACCCGTATTGGATCATTGCGTTACCGTTCCATACCAACATAGCCAAAACGTTTTGTCAACGAAGATCCAAACTGTTTGGGTCTCCAACTCGAGGAAGTCGCAAAATGGAATTCCCCGCCCACAGCTTGTGCCAAAAGGTTTTTGCAGGGCTGTTACCGTCCTCGTGGGGGTCCGTCGAGGTGACCGCGTAGTGGGCGCCCCACAGCAGTCGGTCCTGACCGCCGACGCCAACACGGCGGCCCTGGAGAATCTCTTCGGTTGCAGCCCACAGCTGGTTGCCGTGACCCCGGCACAGGACGTGATCCCGGGCATGCGGCGCAACCTGATACTCACGTCGGGCCCGTCGCTGCCGTTCGAGGATTATTCGGGTGGCCAGCGCGAAGCACTCCTGGGCGCGGCGATCTACGAGGGATTCGCCGCCAACCGAGCGGAGGCCGAAAAGGCTTATGCGAGCGGTGAGGTCGACGTCGCCGGATGCCAGCAGTATGGGGCGGTCGGCTCTTTGGCGGGAGTGACCACTGCGTCCATGCCGGTGCTCGTCGTCGAGGATCCCGATACCGGTGACCGTGCGTGCTGCACGCTGTACGAGGGCGACGCGGTGGACCGCCTCAACTACG
>JAJKIB010000379.1 GCA_021154745.1 Mycobacterium sp. | reverse complement strand
GCGATTCCTCGATCGTCTCGCGGTAGTACTTGCCGAGGCCGTCGAGCGTGGGTCCGCGCAGCACGGGGACACCGAGCTCGGGCACGTCGCAGATCTTGATCGTGTTGTTCTCACTGGCGAGGATCGCCTGAGAGAGGTCGGTGCCGACCTTCTTGGCGTCGACGTCGAACGCGGCGACGAACTCGATGTCGCGCACGTGGTACCGGCCGAAATTGACGTGCATGAGACCCGGAACCTTTTGCGCCGGGTCGGCGTCACGGTAGAAGTGGACGCCCTGGACAAGCGATGCGGCGCAGTTGCCCACGCCCACGATTGCGACCCGGATCGTGCCGGACGCGGACTGCGAACCCATCAGGGCTCCTCCTTCTGACTGGTGTATCGGGTCATTCGCCTGTTGCCGCCATCGCTGGCGTCCGATCGTTCGTGCTCGATGAGCTCGGTCAGCCATCTGACCTCCCGGTCGACGGACTCGAGCCCATGTTCGTGCAGCGTCCGGGTGTAACGGTCGAGCCGCTCGCCGGTGCGCGCCAGCACGCTGCGCATCCCTTCGCGCTGCTCCTCCACCCGCCGCCGGCGACCCTCGAGGATTTGCAGCCGGATGTCCGAGCGGGTCTGGGCGAAGAACGCCAACCGCGCACCGAAGCCGTCGTCGTCGAAGGCATCCGGGCCGACCGCGGCCAGCAGCTCGGCAAGATGTTCCTTACCCTCAGCGGTGAGCTGGTATACCCGCTTGCCGCGCCGGGACCGCACCGCCGAGGAGGCGTCGAGCGGCGACTCCTCGGAGATCCACCCTGCTTGGGAGAGCCGGCGCAGGGTGGGATAGAGCGAACCGTAGGAAAATGCGCGGAATGTCCCGAGCAGCGAGGCGAGCCGTTTACGAAGCTCGTATCCGTGCATCGGGCTCTCGCTGAGCAGCCCGAGGACGGCGATCTCCAGCAATGCGACGGCCCCCTATCTCGATGCGATGTATCAGCACGATACATGAGTGCGATGAGCCGGTGTCAATTCGGTGTCCGCCAGGTGACGGGGGCGCGACAAACGGCTCGGGTCAGGTGTTCTCGGCAGCCCGGGGTTGTGGTTCGGCATCAAGTTGATCAACACGGCGCAAATCCCGGCGGAAGGCGGCGTTCAGCCCTGTTGACCTGCAGAAAGGGGGCTCAGTGGGCAGCGGAGTGGGTCATCGGGCATCGGCGCGGGAGGCTTCGGTAACCGCCCGGACCGCCTCGGTCACCGGCTCCCGACCTCTGATACAGGCTGTCTTCCGAGGCAGAAGGCAGCCGATACCGTGGTTGCGGTGAACACTCGCCGTGCTGCCGTCGTCGGCGCAAACCGCATCCCCTTCGCCCGCTCGAACGGGCCGTACGCCCGTGCCGCCAACCAGGACATGCTGACCGCGACGCTCGACGGGCTGGTAGCCCGGTTCGGGCTGCAGGACGAGCGGCTCGGGGAGGTCGCCGCAGGCGCAGTGCTCAAGCACAGTCGGGACTTCAACCTGACGCGGGAGTCGGTGCTGGGCTCCCGACTCTCGCCGCAGACGCCGGCCTACGACGTGCAGCAGGCGTGCGGCACGGGACTCGAGACGGTGATCCTCACCGCGAACAAGATTGCGCTCGGGCAGCTGGACTCGGCCGTCGCGGCCGGCGTCGATACCACCTCCGACGCGCCGATGGCGGTGAACGAGAAGTTGCGCGCGGTGCTGCTCGAAACGAACCGGGCCAAGACGGTCGGCGCCCGGCTGAAGGCGCTGTCCGGAATCCGGCCGACGCAGCTCATGCCGTCCATCCCAGCGAACTCCGAACCGCGCACAGGCATGTCGATGGGTGAGCACCAGGCGATCACGACGCTCGAGTGGGGCATCACGCGGGAAGCGCAGGACGAGCTCGCCGCCGCGTCCCATCGCAACCTCGCCGCGGCCTACGACCGCGGATTCATGGACGACTTGATCACCCCGTTCCTCGGCCTGTCGCGTGATCAGAATCTGCGCCCGGACTCGACGGTCGAGAAGCTTGCCGCGCTGCCGCCGGCGTTCGGAAAGGCGTTCGGCGAGAACGCGACGATGACGGCGGGCAATTCGACGCCGCTCACGGACGGCGCGTCCGCCGTGCTGCTCGCCAGCGAGGAGTGGGCGGCGGCGCACAAGCTGCCAGTGCTGGCGTACTTCGTCGACGCGGAGACCGCGGCCGTGGACTACGTCCACGGCAACCGCAAGGAGGACGGGCTGCTGATGGCGCCGGTCTACGCCGTGCCGCGGCTGCTCGCTCGCAACAAGCTCAATCTCGACGACTTCGACTTCGTCGAGATACACGAGGCGTTCGCCGGCACGGTGCTGACCACCATCAAGGCGTGGGAAGACGCGGAATTCTGCCGCCGCCGGCTTGATCTGGACGGCCCGCTGGGCTCGGTCGACCGGAAGAAGCTCAACGTGAACGGCTCCTCGCTCGCGGCCGGGCACCCCTTTGCCGCCACCGGCGGCCGGATCGTCGCGACGCTCGCCAAGATGCTGCACGAGAACGGCGGCGGCCGTGGGCTCATCTCGATCTGTGCAGCCGGCGGCCAGGGAGTCGTCGCCGTCCTCGAGGCATGAGCCCCGATGAGTGACCGTTACCTGAATCTCGTCAACTCGCCGGTCGGTTCGGCCGTGGCCTCGCGGATCGGTCTGCCGCAGCCGGCCAAGCTGCGCCGCTATTCGGTCGGTGACCCGCTGCTGCCCGGGCCGGCGCTCGTCGGCTCGACCCAGGGCAAGCCGACGGCGGCCCTCGACACGCTGCTCACCGACGCCGGCGTGGAGGTGCTCGACGCGCTTGCCCACGGCGAGCCGGCTGCACTTGTCCTCGACGCCCGTTCGCTGGCGCAGCCGTCCGATCTGGCCGCGGTGCGCGAATTCCTCGGCCCGGGCGTGCGGGCGCTCGGCGCATCAGGCCGGGTCGTCGTTGTGGCCCAGCCGCCGGACGGCTCGTCGGTCGCTGTCGACACGACGCGGCAGGCAGTCGAGGGAATTGTGCGGTCGCTGGCCAAGGAGTTGCGGCGTGGCTCGACCGCCAACCTGCTGTGGGTCGAAGACGAGGCGTCGTTGCCCGCGGCACTGCGCTTCTTCCTGTCCGGCAAGTCCGCCTACGTCGACGGGCAACCGCTTCGGCTCGGGCCGGGCATGGCCCCGGACCCGGCCGACTGGGATCGGCCGCTCGCCGGAAAGACTGCTCTCGTCACCGGCGCGGCCCGCGGCATCGGGGCCGCCATTGCCGGCGTCCTTGCCCGCGACGGCGCAAAGGTGATCGCCGCGGATCTGACCGTCGCCGGCGAGACCCTGGCCAAGGTGGCGAACCGGCTCGGTGGCACCGCGCTGCATCTCGACGTCGCGGCTGCGGACGCGCCGCAGCGACTTCTCGACCACCTCGCCGCGCATACCGACGGCCTTGACATCCTGATCCACAACGCCGGTATCACCCGCGACAAGCTGATGGCCAACATGGAGCCGCATCAGTGGGATTCCGTCCTGGCGGTGAACCTCGAAGCGCAGTTGCGCATCAACGAAGCGCTGCTCGGAAGCGATCAGTTGAACGCGCAGGCTCGTGTCGCCTGCCTGTCGTCCACGACCGGGCTGTCCGGCAACCGCGGCCAGACCAACTACGCAGCGAGCAAGGCCGGCGTGATCGGCCTCGTCCGGTCCTCGGCGCCCGCGTTCGCCGCGCACGGCCGGTCCACGATCAACGCGATCGCGCCCGGGTTCATCGACACCGACATGACCGCGAAGATGCCGCTCGCCACCAGGGAGGTCGCGCGTCGGCTGTCCTCACTGCAGCAGGCGGGGCTGCCGATCGACGTGGCCGAAGCCACCGCGTGGCTGGCCTCGCCCGGTGCCGGCGGCGTCAACGGTCAGGTCCTACGGGTCTGCGGACAGAGTCTCGTCGGGGCCTGACGGGATGCCGCTGCTGTCCGGGCCACCCGCGTTGCTGCCGCTGTACGCCAAGGCGGCGGCTACCTCAGCGCTGCATCGCGGCGGCGACACGCTCCCAAACTCGGTGTACACCCTCCCGGAACAGAAGATCGACACCGATCAGCTGGCAGCATTCCAGCAGGTCTGCGGCTACCGCGTGAGCGACGTGCTGCCGCCGACGTACCTGCACGTGCTCGCGTTCCCGCTGTCGGCGGCGTTGATGAGCGAGCGGAGTTTTCCCTTCCGGCTCGCCGGAATGGTGCACGTCGCGAATTCCATCACTGTGACGCGTCCGGTGCGCGCCGACGAGACGGTTTCGCTCCGGGTCCGTGCCGCCGACCTGCGTGCGCATCCGGCGGGCCGGCAGTTCGACGTGCTCGCCGAGGCGACGATTGCCGGCGAGTCGGTGTGGTCGGGCCGCGCGACGTACCTGCGGCGCGGCAAGCCGAGCGGCGGGTCGGCGAGCGCGGGCCAGCGGCCGCAGCTCGAGCCGCAGAACGGCGCGATGTCGTTGGTTCGGGTGCCCGCCGACATCGGACGCCGCTACGGCGCCGTCTCGGGTGACCGCAATCCCATCCACCTCTGGAAGCTGGCTGCGAAGGCGTTCGGCTACCCCTCGGCCATCGCGCACGGCATGTGGCTCAAGGCCCGGACGCTGGCCGGTCTCGAGGGCCGGCTGGTCGACGCCTTCACCGCGGAGGTCGCCTTCAAATTGCCGGTGCTGTTGCCGGCGACGCTCTCCGTCGCCGCCGAGGGCGATGGCGCGGAATGGACGCTGGACGTGCGGAGTGCGCGGTCCGGCAAGCCGCACCTCACCGGATCGGTCACCCCGCCCGACTCGTCCGGCCAGCCCTGACTCGGCTTGCGGTACCGGCGGACCACGATCAGGCCCGAAATCTGGTCACCCCAGTCCGCAAGCGCGTCAGGCGGGCGATTGCTCGGGCGCCCTAAGATCGGGGGATGCCCTTTGATGTGGTGCGCAACCCGTCTCCCCGCGCCGCTGATGAACGGACGGCGATCCTTGCCGCACCGGGCTTCGGCACCTTCTTCACCGACCACATGGTGCGCATCGACTACGCGAACGGGGCGTGGGGTGAGGGCAAGGTTCTTCCGTACGGTCCGCTCCTGCTCGACCCGGCGACGTCCGCTCTGCACTACGGCCAGGAGATCTTCGAGGGGCTCAAGGCCTACCGGCAGCCGGACGGCTCGGTCGCCACGTTCCGTCCGGACGTGAACGCGGCTCGCTTCGCCCGGTCGGCCAAGCGGCTGGCGATGGCGGAGTTGCCGGAGGCGTTGTTCGTCGAGTCGCTGCGCGCGCTCGTCGAGGTCGACCAGGACTGGGTCCCGGACGAGCAGGACCAGTCGCTGTACCTGCGCCCGCTGATGATCGCCACCGAGGTCGGGCTGGGCGTGAACCAGCCGTCCGGCTCGTACACCTATCTGGTCCTCGCATCGCCCGCGGGCCCGTATTTCGCCGGCGGAATCCGCCCGGTGAAGGTATGGCTGTCCACCGAGTACACCCGCGCGGCACCCGGTGGCACCGGCTTCGCCAAGTGCGCCGGCAATTACGCAGCCGCATTCGTCGCGCAGGCGCAGGCCACCGCGAAGGGCTGCGACCAGGTCGTCTGGCTCGACGCCGCCGAGCACCGGTGGGTCGAGGAGATGGGCGGCATGAACATCTACTTCGTCTACGGGTCGGGTTCGTCGGCGCGCATCGTGACGCCTGCGCTCACCGGAACGCTGCTGCCCGGCGTCACTCGGGACTCATTGCTGACCCTGGCCGCCGATCTGGGTTACAACGCCGAAGAGGGCAAGATCTCGACCGACGAATGGCGCGAGGGCAACGCGTCCGGCGCGATCACCGAGGTCTTCGCCTGCGGCACCGCGGCCGTGATCACGCCGATCGGCTCGGTGGACAGCGAGACCGGAAGCTGGACGGTCAGCGACGGCAAGCCCGGTCCGGTGAGCATGCAATTGCGAGAGCACCTGATCGCGATCCAGACGGGCCGGAAACCGGACAAGCACAACTGGATGCAGCGGCTGGCCTGAGCGATGGAGGTTCCGGCGCTGGTCAACCGGCTGGAGTCGGACGGCCAACTGCTGCTCGCTGCCGCCCGCCGCGCCGGGTGGGACGTTCCGGTGCCTG